>DATECO010000268.1:0-5888 GCA_035286865.1 Nitrospiria bacterium
GCTGCAAAAAGGCATGTCGGAAGCTGAGGTGCTGACCCGTGCAGGATCATCTGATAAAGAGATTTATTTCGACAGTGAGGCTCAAAGAACAATCGAATCGCTTAAACAGCTTCTCTATATCCCCGGCCCCGATGAGAGTGATCCACATCTAACCGTGATTACCCTCCAAAAAGGGAGAGTAATCAATATTGAACGTACGAAAATATTTTCGCCTCCCAGAAAGACTACGGGGGGACAAATTGATACTGCAACCTTCTCCCGGCTGGAAATCGGCATGTCTGAAGGAGAAGTGTTGATCAGGGCAGGATCCCCTGATAAAGAAGTTTATCTCGGAAGTGAAATAAAAGGTGCAGGTGATTCCATCAAGCAACTTTTCTATCTGCCCGGACCTGATGAGACTGACCCGTATATAACCGTGATCACAATTAAAGAGGGCAAAGTTATCAATCTCGAACGTACAAAAGTATTTTCTCGATAGTGTGGAAAATGGGACTGGGAATTACTCACCCGCGATCATCATGCGCGAGATCTTTAGGGTAGGTGCAGAGATCTTGCCCCGCATCTCAAGGTCATTGCCAACCATCTCGATGTCGCAGAGCATCTGGTTGAGGTTGCCCGCAATGGTGATTTCTTCCACGGGAAAGGTCAATTCTCCGCGTTCAATCCAGAGGCCTGCAGCGCCTTGTGAAAAATCCCCTGTGGCCATGTTCACCCCAAATCCAATCAGTTCGGTCACGTACAGGCCAGACTTCACCGTTTTCACAATCTGTTCGGGACTCCAGGGGCCTGCGGCCATATAAAAATTATTCGGGCTTACTGTCGGCGAATCACTCACACCCCTGGCCGCATTCCCGGTGGAGACCATCGCCAGCTTTCGGGCCGAATAGGTGTCCAGTAGGTAACTCTTGAGGATTCCTTGTTCGATCACAGGCGTTTTGAGTGTTGCTATCCCCTCCCCATCAAAGGGTCTGGAACCTAAGCCAGCCAGGAGGGTTCCATCATCAAAGATGGTCACCTGCGGACTGGCGATCTGTTTTCCGAGTTTCCCCACCTGGAAAGAAGTCCCTTTATAGATGGCATAACCCGATAATGCCATGGCGAGATGGGAAAGGAGTCGGGCAGCCATCAGGGGCTCAAATACAACCGGGCGGGCCTGTGTTTTCACTTTCTTTGCCCCCAAGCGCCGCAATGCCCGCATGGCCGCAACCTGCCCCACCTTCTCCGCAGAATCCAACTGGTCGAACTTCCGCCTGTAAGAATACCAATAGTCACGCTGCATGGTTCCATTGGTGGTGGCCACCGGAACCGCCGAAATTGAGAACCCTGAGGCCTTGTACTGCCCTAAGAAGCCGTGGCTGTTTGTATAAAGAACACGTGTTGTATAGTGATCGAAGTTGCCCCCCTCCGAATTGGTGATCCTGGGGTCATAATCTAAGGCGGCGGCCTCCACATTTTTCGCAAGCTGTATCTTTTCATCCACCGATAAATCTTCACTTCTCTGATCCCACAGATTTAAATCGGGCACATTGTCAACATACTGGTCTGGAGCCGGAAGTCCTGACGCCTGATCCTGGGCTGTTGATTGAGCCAGCGCACAGGTGTCCTCCAGCAGTCGATCCAATGAGGCCAGGGAGAGGTCAGAAGTGGCGGTCACAGCCGAGCGCTTGCCAAAGAAGAGCCTGAGGCCTAACTGATGTTCACGGGCGTGTTCAAGCTTATCAATCTCTCTGAGTCGAACCCGAACCGAAAAGGAATCTCCTTCCACCACAAGGACATCTCCCTCGGTCGACCCCCTGCCTTTGGCCTTCCTCAATAAATCTTGTGCAAGTTCCTCAGGCTTCGTCATTGGGTCCCGCCTACCGTGATGCCATCGATGCGAAGGGTTGGAAGGCCGACCCCGACGGGCACCGTCTGCCCCTCCTTGCCACAGGTCCCTATTCCCTCATCCAGCTTGAGGTCACTCCCCACCATAGAAACTCGGGTCAGAATATCGGGACCATTCCCTATCAGGGTTGCCCCTTTGACCGGATTGGTCAACCGGCCCTCCTCGATGAGATAGGCCTCGCTGGCCGAGAAGACGAACTTGCCGCTAGTAATATCCACCTGGCCGCCGCCAAAGGCCACCGCGTATAGTCCCGATTTCACAGAGCGGATGATTTCCTCAGGGGTTGATTCTCCAGCCATCATGAAGGTATTCGTCATCCTCGGCATGGGCGCATAGGCAAAGCTCTCCCGACGTCCATTGCCTGTCAGGGGCATTTTCATGAGTCTGGAATTGAGGCGATCCTGCAGGTAACCCCTGAGTATTCCCTTCTCGATCAGGACGGTCCTACTAGTGGGCGTCCCTTCATCATCGATATTGAGCGAGCCTCTGCGGAAGGGAAGGGTCCCATCATCTACTATTGTGCAGAGTTCCGAGGCCACCTTTTGTCCTATCCGGCCTGTAAAAGCCGAGACCCCTTTCCGGTTAAAGTCACCCTCCAATCCATGACCGATGGCTTCATGCAACAGGATCCCGGGCCAGCCCGGCCCTAAGACCACCGTCATCATACCCGCCGGGGCGTTCACCGCCGAAAGGTTCAGAATGGCTCGCCGGGCCGCTTCGACGGTGTAGTATCGATACTGGTCCCGGTCAAAGAAGTAGGAAAATTCTACCCGGCCGCCACCCCCAAATGTGCCTGTCTGGCGGTTTCCACGTTCCTCGGCGATGCAGGTCACGCTCAAGCGGGTGAGGGGCTGGATATCGCCGATGACCATACCTCCGGATGTGGCAATCAGAACAACCTTGTACTCGCTGGTGAGGTTAGCTAGAACATGCTTGATGCGAGGATCATGCTGCCTCCCGATGATATCGATCTGGTTCAACAAGGCAATCTTTTCCGATACTGGGATTTCAGTCACCGGGGTCCGAAGCGGGTAAAGATCCCGATTCGGTCTTTTAAATCCATCGATCCCGACAGAGACCTCCCTGCCGGAGTGATCAGCAATATATCGGGCCGTTCCTGCCGCAAGCTCGAGATCCTCCAGGGTAATGTCATGTGAGAAGGCATAGCCGGTCTTTTCCCGGGCAATGGCCCTCACACCCACGCCCTGTGTAACATTTTTGGAGGCATGTTTCACCATTCTCTCTTCCAGGGAGACCGACTCTAAAATCCGATATTCAAAGTAGAGGTCGGCATAATCCACAGCACCTCCCAATACCCGGCCAATCGTATGTTCTACATGGTGAGGGGTAACCCCAAAACGGTCCAGGAAAAATGACTCAGATTTTACCAGTTGCTGTCTCATCCCTTTTCCTATATCAATTGGCACAGTCTCCCACCCTAGCTATCGATCTCTGTGCATGGCTAATTGAGATAGCGCATATGCAATTTTGAAACCAGTTTTATGAACATAATCTATATCCAGGGTTAGGAGGCGAGGGCGAGCCTGCCGGCCTTCCGCCCCAGCCTGGCCGGCAGGCAGGGGACAGGCAGGGATTGTTCTCGCTATCCGTTTTCAGAATGTTTAATGTCCTTAGTTTCAAATTAGATAGAACGATCCGGCTTACCCTATCCAGGCAAGGTTCACCATGATTAAGGAATTTTCTTTGGAAATAGTGGAAAAGGCCTTCTTAGCAAACTTGTGGGCAAGACAGTACAGGACATTTTAGTGGGATTCATCCCATTAAGGTGATTAGGTGTTGCTCCACCGACCGGCCCAGGGCCCCGAGGTTATAGCCTCCCTCCAGGCAGGAAACAATCCTTCCCTGGCAAAGGGCATCGGCGCTGGCCTTCACGATCCGGGTCAATTCCCCAAAACCAGCGTCACTCACCTGCATGCCAGCCAGGGGATCCTCGCGATGGGCATCAAAGCCCGCCGAGATCAGAATAAAGTCCGGGACAAATGATTTCAGGGCAGGCACCAGGATCTTCTCGAAGATTCCCACGTACTCGTCGTCTCCTTTGCCGGCGGGCAGCGGGCAATTGATGGTGTACCCCTGCCCGGGCCCCGCGCCGGTTTCGCGCTCGGTCCCCGTTCCCGGATACAGAGGAAACTGGTGGATGCTGAAGTATAGCACGCTGGGATCCTCATAGAAAATCTGTTGGGTTCCGTTTCCATGGTGGACATCCCAGTCGATTATCGCAATTTTTTTGAGTCCATACCGTTCCTGAATATACCGTGCACACACCGCCACGTTATTGAACAGGCAGAACCCCATGGCCCGATTTGATTCGGCATGATGCCCCGGGGGTCGCACAGCACAGAAGGCATGAGCGACTACCCCGGCCATTACCTTGTCTGCTGCAATCAGTGCCCCTTCCACAGCCAGTTGGCTGACCTCATAGGAAAGAGGTGAGACGGGGGTGTCCGGATCCAGGTAGACCTGGGCTGTTGGGGGAATGCTTTCGCGAATCCGCTGGATGTGGCTCGACCGGTGGGCCCGCCCAATCCAGCGCTCTACATCGGGTCTGGGGCTGGAAGGGGGATCGATCCGAATCAGCTGGTCATAGACGCCACTTTTCTTGATTCTGCCCTCAATGGCCAGCAGCCGATCAGGGGACTCAGGATGAGATCGCCCCGTATCATGCCTCAAATAGATGGGATGATAAACAAAACCTGTGCTACCCATCGACCCTCATCTTGCAAGGATAAGCTCACCCTTATGATGTCAGAAGAAAATAGTCGAATTGGAAATCCTCTCTAATGGCTTTTACAAGTTCGACGGTGACACATCCTGCGGACTCACCGTGTTTTTGATAAAGGAGTAGACCTTGGCCTCTTGATGGATCCTGCAGAGCTGTTCCAAAGGGAGACGGCTGGCGACCTCCTCATTCTCCCGATTCTGATTGGTTGCTGAAACGGTGGTATTGTCCGTGCAGATGGCCACTGGTATCCCGTATTCTAAAAAGGTATAGATCGGGTGATCCCGGCCACGCTTCACCGCGCCCGTTTGATAGTTAGAGGTCACGCAGCACTCCACCATGATTTTGTCTCTGGCCATCCGTCTGAGCAACTCCTTATCGGAAACAGCCGAACAGCCATGGCCGATCCGGCTCACCCCCAGTTCATCAATGGCCTGCCAAATACAAGCCGGCCCTTCATCTTCTCCCACATGCACCGTCAGTCCCAAATGGCCTGATCTGGCAATCTCGTAGGACTCCTTGAAAATCCGCGGGAGATTTCCACGCTCTGCACCAGCCAGGTCAAAACCCACAACCCCTGTCCTTTTGTGGAGATGCTGGGCCTCCGAAATGGCCTGGCGGGCCAGGATCTTGGCGATGTGCGGGCCTTGCTGGCGCATGGCGATAACCACAAGGCCAAGCTGGATATCATGCCGTGTCCTGGCCTGGTTCATCCCCATGAGCACTGCGCTAATCGCCTGACGGATGGTCAGCCCAGCAAAGGTATGGATAATCGGCGAATATCGGAGCTCCAGGAGCTTCACCTGGTTTTTCGCAGCCTCCTCCACAATATTTTCCACCACGAGTGCCAAATTCTCATAAAACTGGGTGATCCACTGGGGATAGTGAAACTTGTCCAAATAAGATAGGAGAGTCCCTTCTTCTTCAGGCTGGAGGACCAGCAGTTTTTCCATTTCTTCCACTGTCTCTACAGGATTGAGCCCGTGGGCCTTCATGAGCTGCCAGGCCAATTGAACAGGAATCGAGCCATCCACATGTTGATGGAGTTCGATTTTTTCCATCTGAGAGATGCTGTGAACCTTTTGATTCATACAAAACATTATAGGGTCATGGGCGTCACCTGTCAAACCCTCGTCTCCTCCCGCTGGGTCACCTCCAGTCCTGAATTTCTATTCCGATGTCTTGTATTTGTCTTTTATTCGTCTTGACGGTGTGACCTTAGAAATGGTAGGATTCCACAGGGTCCTGGCTTGAAGAATCCCG
>DATECO010000269.1:0-2130 GCA_035286865.1 Nitrospiria bacterium
GTCTTGAAACATGCCTAAATGTGATAGGCAGGGCTCTGGCCGGGGGCGGTGACGCGGCCGTGTCGGAGGCCGCACCTTCGATGGCTTCCGATGCTGGGGCGGCCGAGACGCGAGGGCCGGCGAGCACCATAAGCGCAGCCGAGCCCGTGCCGAGGATCCGTCCCTGGCCTGAGCCTCCAGCATTCAGGTTACACGGAGAGCTCGGGGTGGGCAAGTGCATCTTTCTGATTGACAGGTACGGATGAGGGGTATTAAAATCATATGTTGAGTCTTTGGCCTCATCTATGTATGTCTAAACTGGTATCATATAAAGAAGGACATTCAGGCCTTATCTATTATAAGGAGGAAACGACGTGTCTATCGAGCTGATCAAAAAACTCTACGCCTCGATGCCTGACAAATTAGTCAAGGCCAGGAAAAAGTTTGCCAGGCCACTGACCCTGACCGAGAAGATCTTGGTCGCCCACGTGGAAGATCTCGATCACCAGGTCTGGGAAAGGGGAAAGGCCCAGCTGGCCCTCCGGCCCGATCGAGTGGCCATGCAGGATGCGACAGGACAGATGGCCTTGTTACAGTTCATGCAGGCGGGGAAGAAAAGGGTGGCTGTTCCCAGCACGCTTCACTGTGATCATCTCATCCGGGCCCAGACCGGGGCGGAGGAAGATATGAAGCGGGCCATCAATGAAAATAAAGAGGTCTATAATTTCCTGGATTCCGCCTGCAGAAAATACGGGATTGGTTTCTGGAAACCGGGTGCCGGGATCATCCACCAGGTGGTCTTAGAGAATTATGCCTTTCCCGGCGGGCTCATGATCGGGACAGATTCCCATACCCCCAACATGGGTGGCCTAGGGATGCTGGCCATAGGCGTTGGGGGGGCTGATGCCGGTGAAGTGATGGCCGGCCTTCCATGGGAGGTGCTGCATCCCAAACTGATCGGGGTGAAGCTCACCGGGAAACTCCGCGGCTGGACTGCTGCAAAGGACGTCATTCTGTACCTCTGTGGGTTGCTGACCACGAAGGGTGGAACCAATAAAATAGTTGAATACTTTGGACCGGGCACCGAGAGCATCAGTGCGACGGGGAAGGCGACCATCACAAACATGGGGGCGGAGCTTGGGGCGACCACCTCGATCTTCCCATTCGATGATCGAATGGCGACCTACCTCCGCGCCACGGATCGGGAGGATTACGCAAAGCTCGCCGAGGCCCATCGAGAGCTACTAGTCGCTGATCCCGAGACACTTCGGGAACCTGGAAAATATTATGATCAGATTATTGAGATTAATCTATCAGAACTTGAGCCCCATATCGTCGGTCCCCACACGCCGGACCTCGCCACCCCCATTTCCAAGTTCGCCTCCTTTGTGAAGGAGAAGGGTTATCCTACTCAAATTAAAGCTGCCTTGATCGGTAGCTGCACCAACTCCTCTTATGAGGACATTGGCCGCGCCGCCCACATTGTCCGGCAGGGACTGGCGGCTGGCCTGAAGGCCAAGACCGCACTGTTGATTACCCCCGGGTCTGAACGGATCTACCATACCATGAAGCGGGATGGCTTCCTGGAGACCTTTGAAAAAATGGGGGGGACGGTGATGGCCAATGCCTGTGGCCCGTGTATCGGTCAGTGGAGGCGGGAAGACGTCAAGCCAAAAGAGGTCAATTCGATCATCAGCTCGTATAACCGGAATTTCCCAGGCCGAAACGATGGCAGTGCCGAGACCCTTTCGTTCCTGACCAGCCCGGAGATCGTGGCAGGGATGGCATTTGCCGGGGACCTGACCTATGATCCCGTGAACGGGACCCTTAAAACCTCGGATGGAAAGGTACTCAAGTTCACGCCGCCAGAGGCCGAGGAGCTTCCGGCCAATGGTTTTGCCAGAGGTGAGGAGGGATATGTGCCGCCCGCTGAGAATGGGGATAAGGTGGCTATTGAGATCCCCCCCAATAGCGAGCGCCTTCAGCTCCTGCAGCCTTTCCAAAAGTGGGAGGGTAAGGACTTTACAAAGCTCCCGATCTTGATCAAGGCAAAGGGAAAGTGCACCACGGACCACATCTCTCCCGCCGGCACCTGGCTTAAATTCCGGGGCCATTTGGATAAGATCAGCGACAATATGTTCCTGGGTGCTA
>DATECO010000270.1:0-8510 GCA_035286865.1 Nitrospiria bacterium
AGAGGGAAGGCACAGTCGAATTTAGTACACTACCCAGTCTATGCCTGGCTTGAATTCGCATGTGTTTTTACGGTATCATGAGAACCAAAGGAAAAACCGCCATTGTCGACACATCTCTCCAAGAAGCTTGATACCTTCCCGAACCCCCAGCCGGACCGGGATTACGAGATCCGGTTTGACTGCCCCGAGTTTACCTGTCTCTGTCCCAAGACCGGCCAGCCTGATTTTGCCACGATCAAGATCCGATACATCCCCGAAAAACTCTGCGTGGAACTGAAATCCTTCAAACTCTATCTGTGGTCCTACCGTAATGAAGGGGCCTTCCATGAGGCAGTCACCAACCGCATTCTGGACGACCTGGTCATCGCCATCCAGCCCAGGTTCATGGAGGTCATGGGGGATTTCTTTGTGCGCGGAGGAATTCACACCACAGTCACTGCTACCCACCGCGCCCCTGGTTGGACCCCAAAACTTCCTGCATAGTTTTCACAAGTGAAGCCCAGGAACAGAGATAGACACAACTCCTGGATTCCCGCTCCCCGCTTAAAGCATGCGGGGACAAGCTTCGCGGGAATGACGATAAAGAGCGCTTAGGACTTGTACAGAGCTGTCATACCCGCGCAAGCGGGTATCCAGTTCTTTTCACCGAACAGGTGAACATTCCTTTTACCCAAAACCCTGATGATCTAAGGACTTTTATTTTTATCAACTTTTCTATCTCTGTTCTTGGGTGAAAGACTGTGATTGAAAACCTCCAGGCTCCATGCTATATTGTGGAATGATGCTCAGGGCATTGATTTTCGACTTTAACGGGGTCATTGCGGATGACGAGCCGCTGCACCTGGAGCTTTTTCAGAAGGTGCTGGCCGAAGAGGGCCTGCCTTTAAGCGAACAAGATTACTATGGGAAGAACTATCTGGGAATGGACGATCGTGGCTGCTTCGAGGCCGTTCTTAAAGCGAACGGCCACTCTCGGACAGATGACTACATCAAAAACCTGATTGACCGCAAGGCCCATTATTACAAGCAGGCTATTCAAGACCGCCTCAGCCTCTTCCCGGGCGCAGGGAACTTTGTCAAGCTGGCCTCTGAACGCTATCCCCTCGCCATTGCATCCGGGGCACTTCGCCACGAGATCCTGATGATCCTGGACCATGCTGGCATCAAACAATGTTTTACGGCAATTGTGAGCGCCGAGGATGTGCGGGAGGGAAAGCCCAGCCCCGATGGCTTCGTTGAAGCACTAAAACGGCTGAACACTGATTCTTCCCGCTCAGCACAGCCCATCTTGCCCGGCGAATGTCTGGCCATTGAGGATTCTCCGTTCGGAATTGCCGCCGCGCGATCGGCGGGGATGAAATGTCTGGCCATCACCAACTCCTACCCTGCAGAAAGGCTTGGAGAAGCTCACCTGGTAATCAAATCACTAGAAGGACTGACCCTGGAGGTCATTGAACAACTTTTTCAAAGGACCGTTCTTGCCTACTGCCCAGATCTTTTATTTACCACGAAGATTACGGAAACAGCCCGGCATCTTGGGGTGAAGGTGGAGGTGGCCTCTAATCTCAGCAAACTAGAGGAACAGGCCTCGATCATCAATCCCGCCCTCATCCTGATCGACCTGGGAAGCAATGGTGTGGATTATCCAAACTCCATCCGCAGATTACGCAGTTCCCTGCCGGATACCCCCTTGATCGCCTATGGATCCCATGTGGATAAAAAGCTTCGCGAACAGGCCAGCACGGCCGGATGCAATGAGGTTTATGTCCGCTCCGAATTTGTAAAGGCCCTCCCTGATCTACTCAGAATATATACCTCTCCGCAATAGTAAAACTATAGTAATATATTATATGTTGTTATACTGTCATTGCGAGCGCAGCGAAGCAATCTCCAATGAGTTTCAGCGGATTGCTTCGTCGCTCCGCTCCTCGCAATGACATGCCATATATCATGCCTGTTATTAGAAATAGTCCTGTAGAAATGGGTTAGCCCTTTTTTCCTGTCCGATCGTGGTGGGCGGCCCGTGACCAGGATAGACCTCAGTCTCATCCGGAAAGACCAATAGCCGTGTCCGGATGGACTGAATGATCTGCTCATAGGATCCGCCCCACAGATCTGTACGCCCAATACTTCCTGCAAACAGGGTGTCTCCAGACAGCAGCTTATCGATTGTAGGCAAGCGAGGATCAGGCTTTGCCTGTCCGAGCGCGGGGTGTGGGGGTATCGGAGGACCAGCATCTTGTGTAGCCGCACGGGCCCCCACATCCAAAAGATGAAAGCTCACGCTGCCCGGCGAATGGCCTGGAGTATGTAGGACTTGAGCTGAGACGGTCCCTGCCTTGACCACATCCCCTTCCTTAAACCATTGTTCGATATTCGTCGACTCAGGCGCCTTGAGTCCGAACATGGCCACTTGTTGGGCAAGGTGTTCATAAAGAAACAAATCCTCCTTGTGCATATAAGCGGGAGACCCGGTCGCCTCCTTGAGTGGCTTGGTGGCTCCCACATGATCAAAATGGGCATGGGTGTGAAGAATGCCGATCACTCTAAGGTTATGGTGATTCAGAACCTTTAGAATTCTGTCCACCTCATCACCAGGGTCTATCACAAGGGCCTCACGCGTTTGCTCACATCCCACAACTATGCAGTTACACTGAAGCGGCCCCACAGCAAATGTCTCAAAGATCATGAAAGTTTTTCTCCCTCGCTTTTTTTCCACATCCGTATTCTACCATTGAAGCCGGTGGAAATACTATCATTGCAATTCACAAAAAGTAAATGAGATAATATGTGCCGCATTCGCCCGAGTGGTTGCGAAATCACAAATAGGAGGAGACAATGCCGAAATCAAAACCATCTATGCCTAAACTGATACCAAGAGAAATACTGTTTGGAAATCCGGTCAGGACAAACCCTCAAATATCTCCGGACGGCAAGAGAATGGCCTATCTCGCTCCCATTGAGAATGTTCTCAATGTCTGGGTGAAGACGATTGGCAGAGAGGATGATAGGGTTGTGACGAACGACCGCGACCGAGGGATACGCATATACTTCTGGGCCCATGACAACAAACATATTCTATATCTCCAAGATTTCGGTGGCAACGAAAACTGGAGATTATACGCTGTAAATCTGGGAACAAATGAGACGAGAGATCTGACTCCTTTCGATAACGTGCAAGTTCGGATCGTTGACCATAACAAGCATTTTCCGAATGAACTCCTCATTGCCATGAACAAAGAAAACCCAGAAGTGCATGATGTGTACCATCTAGACCTCCCTTCGGGTGAACTCAGGCAGGTGGCCAAGAATACCGGCCATTTTGCCGAGTGGGTGACAGATACCCAGCTCAAAGTACTTGGCGCCCTGGCCGCTACACCTGAGGGTGGATTTAACCTAATGATCCGACAACATGAAAATGGCGAATGGGAAAAACTCCTGTCCTGGGATCCGGATGACAGCCTGAGCAGTGGCCCATTAGGTTTCTCTAAGGATGGCAAGTTTCTCTATCTGAAAGACTCTCGAGCTGTGAACACCGGACGGTTAATCAGACTGGAAATTGCCACCGGAGAAAGCGAAGTGATCGCAGAAGACCCTCAATACGATGTGGGCGATGTGGTCATTCATCCTGATCGCTACGAAATCCAAATGGTCTCATTCACCAGAGCCAGAACAGAATGGATGATTATCGATCAGTCGATCAAACGTGATATCGCTGCCATACGAAAGCTCCATCACGGCGACTTTTATATTCTGAGTCGTGATAACGCCGATTTCACATGGCTTGTGGGATTCATTGTGGACAACGGGCCAGTGCGCTTTTATGCCTTTGACCGAAAGACCCAAAAAGGGACATTCCTTTTCGACAACAAACCCGATCTTAAGAAATACATGCTGGCTACGATGGAACCCCTCTCCTTCACTTCACGGGATGGATGGACGATACAAGGTTATATCACCTTCCCACCCGGAATGGGAAAAAACAACTTGCCTATGGTCCTTAATGTACACGGAGGCCCCTGGGCCCGTGATATCTGGGGATATGATCCAGAGGCTCAATGGTTTGCAAACCGTGGCCACGCCTGCCTGCAGGTAAACTTCCGGGGGTCCACAGGCTATGGCAAAAATTTCTTGAATGCAGCAATCAAGGAGTGGGGCGCGAAAATGCATGATGATCTGGTGGATGCCGTCCATTGGGCAATTGAACAGGGCATTGCCGACCCTAAGCGCATTGCCATTTTCGGGGCATCCTACGGGGGGTATGCAGCGCTAGTGGGTGCGACGTTCACCCCTGACCTGTTCTGCTGTGCAGTGGACATTGTGGGGCCCAGCAACCTGATCACCATGATCAAAACAATTCCACCTTATTGGTCCACATTGCTGGCGATTGAGCACAAGAGAGTCGGAAACCCAGACACCGAGGCTGAATTCCTAAAATCCCGCTCGCCCCTGTTTAAAGTCAATCAGATCAAAATCCCAATCCTGATCGCCCACGGGGCCAATGATCCTCGCGTCAAACAGTCCGAGTCGGAACAGATTGTGGAGGCCATGAAGCAGAAAGGGATCGAATATGAATATCTGCTTTTCCCCGATGAGGGGCATGGATTTGCCAAGCCAGAAAACCGCATCAAGTTCTATGCAGCCGCTGAAAAGTTTCTGGCCAAGCATCTGGGAGGCCGCTTCGAAGAAAGCTAAGTAGCCGTCATGGAATAAGTTGAACAACTCATGGTTTTGAAAAACCTAAAACAATATGTCATTCCCATACCCCAAATAATACGTCATTCCCGCAAGTTTGTAGCGGGAATCCAGGTTTTTAAAGATCTGGATGCCCGATAAAATTATTCGGGCATGACGAGCCGACTTGTAATAGTTATTTCGTAACGGCTCCTAATTAGGTGGGCTGAGACCAGCTATGAGTCATCATAGAATGATGGGTTAAAGCATGGATTTTGTTTTTCCCCCATCCACCTGGATACAGGCTCCGGTCAGAAAGCCCGCTCGCTCGGAGGCCAGGAATACCACCAGTGCAGCCACCTCCTCCGGCTCCCCTAGCCGCTGTAACGGGATCCTGGACTCATCTCCGGCCTTGACCTGCCTCACCGCCTCATCGTATGGGATACCCAGCTTCAGGGCGGTCTCTTGGGCCGTGCCCTCCCACGAAGCACTCCAGACAGGACCCGGACAGATACAGTTCACCAGGATCTGATCCTTGGCCAGGGCATTGGAAAGATATTTATTCAGATTGATCATGGCCGCCTTGGCCGCGGCGTAATGTGGGGCATTGGCCCCGGGTTGCCTGCCTGAGGCGGAGGAGATATTGATGATTCGGCCGCCCCCAGTTTTTCGGATCAGGGGAAGGGCCTCCCGGGTGAACCAGACCATACTCATGAGATTAAAGTTCCAAGCCTGACGCCAGTCGTCATCCGTCAGATCGAGAAATGGCGCAAACCTGCCTGCCCCACCGGCATTATTCACCAGGACATGGAGCCGGTCAAATCTCTTCTGGACCTGCTCCATCACCCTCCCGACCTGCGCAGTGTCGGTCACGTCGCAGGGCAGGGCCAGGATTTGCGCGCCTGCTTCGGCGATCTCGTTAGCCACTTTTTCCAGTGCCACTTTCCCTCTGGCACAGATCACAACACTGGCCCCTTCTCTGGCAAAGGCAAGGGCAATTGCCCGCCCGATCCCCTTGCTGGCCCCCGTCACCACCACCACTTTATTTTTCAGATTCAGCTCCATCGCCTCGCCGCTACAATTTTATCAGTTGAAGACAACTCCCGAAATTCTATCAAATATTGCTTCCAAATGAAAGGCATTCTTGTGTACAATACACCCCATGAAAGGCCTCCATTTTAAGAAAAATCCTGGTGGTCATTATAAGATCCTTTTTTATGTGGGGGACTTCTTTATCCCTGTAGAAGAGACCCTGGTCCAAGAACTAAAAAGCCATACCTCCCGTCCTCCCGAAGAATTCCTGGGGCTAATCGTGGAGAAACTGGGCCACAATAGCTACTTGAAGAGCGCCATCCAAGAGGTGTTAAGTCAGGCAAATGACCCTTCTGATCTAGCCAAGACCCTCCTGAGAGAAATTCAATCACTCGATAATTAGTCGCTCTAAAGCCTCCCTTGACAGATTTGGAACCCATGCTATCTTTAGAAGTGATCATTCCTTCGCACCACCGCCGATAAGAGCACACCCGAGCGAAAGCCGGGGTCGCAAAGTCCTTGGCCTAAGTCCTGATGCTCGGCACCTCAGGATAGGGTTTGAAGGATTGCCGAAGTGGAGGGCCCATGTATAAAGCCCATGCTCGGCACGACTTGTCGGGAATGGGCTTTTTGTTTAACTCAAAGGGATAGACCGCTTGGAAAGAATCTGCCCCAGAAACGTTTTCATTTCGGTCCTCTTTGTACTGATGATTGCCGTGCAAGGATGCTCAGACGGCGACGGAACAACGGGCACGAATCCAGCCGGCAAAACATCTACCGGGACCATTACAGGCACTGCAGAATATGAAGACCGAGAATATGACCAGAATGGATTTACAGGGCAGAAGACTTTAAAGCCAATCCGATTCGCTGACGTCGAATTGGTGAGAAATTCGGATGGAACCGTTTTGGCCTCTACCACCACAAATGCCAATGGTTCATTCTCTTTGACCTTCACAAACAGCGGGACACCTGGAGTGTATGTTCGTGTCTTATCAAGAACCGGGGATCCTTTGGTCAAGGTCCAGGTGACCAATCTTGCTGGAGCCCTTTATGCAATCATCTCCAACACGCTGGATGAGACAACCACCTCTTCATTTATTGTCTCCCTGACAGCGCCTGTGGTGACTACGGATCAAGAGGCGCTAGGAGGCGCCTTTCACATTATGGATTCCCTTGCCAGTGGTTCTGAGTTTGTGAGAGGCCTCTCCGGAACAACTCCCCCTTTGATCAAGGCTCGATGGGAGTTGGGCTCTGTAATGGGCACCTACTATAATACCGATACGGAGCAGATTGATATAATAGGGGGTAACGGTCTTCAGCAAGGGGATCACGATGAATATGATGATACCGTACTCCTACACGAATATGGACATCATATCGCCAATTCCTTTTCAAAAGATGATTCTCGTGGCGGTATTCATTACCTCACCGACAATACACAAGACATCCGACTGGCCTGGTCCGAAGGTTGGGCCACCTTTTTCGGCGGTGCGGTATTGGGTAGCTCAGCTTATATCGATACAGTGGGTGGCGATCCCCCGGGCAATGGCGCAACCTCCATTGACCTCGAGACCCGCTCAAGTAACTCCCCTCTGATTTATACCGCCAATGAAGGAGCAGTTACCACAGTGCTCTGGGATATCTTTGATCAGTCCACCAGTGAGGCGTTTGATATAATCGGGGGAAAAATGGCACAGATCTGGGATGTATTCGCAAATTCAGTGGTCATAGCGGCCAGTGCAGACATCGAAGATTTTTGGAATGGCTGGTTTAACAGAGGCCATGGATCGGCGACCGAGATGCAAGCCGTCACGACCGATCGTCAGATGGAATTCATCCAGGATCCCTCGGGCTCCAATAATCAAGCGAACTGTTCCACAGCCGTCACCATTGGCAGTTCCATCCATGAGACGCTTTATTCATCCACATCCGATGCTGATGTGGATTATTTCTGTCTTAATTTAACCCAGGGGACGTCCTATACTATCGAGACCCGGAGCCTGTCCAACGGGGCCGACACATTTCTTGAGCTTCTGAATGCCCAGCTCAATGTGCTGTCAAGCAATGATAATGGCACAAATTCCACCGATTACAGCCTGTGCCAGACGTCTAGCGCTCCTAATTTGATCTGTCCCGCTAATAATGCCACCAATCTGGCGTCGAAGATTTCATTTACCCCTTCCAGTACTGGGCAGTATTTTGCCAGGGTCACGAGATCTTCAAAAGCCCCTTTGTCGGCCGGGACCTTTGGCTCTTATAATTTTCGGGTGACCTCTCCATAAACAGGAGATTGTCAGAATGATACGGATGAAGTATAGTAGGATGGGTCGGAAATGAGTCAGAAAGGAGTGAGTAAAGCAGTGTTTCACATTTTCCTCCTAATGATCTTTATCTCCTTTTCAGGGTGTAGGGACGGAATTACACAGGCCACAGAGCCAATCAAAAGTCCAAAGCCTCAGACCCCCGTAGAGGTGAAACTTTCAGTGCAAGATACCCCCGCGCCCGGAGGAACAGTTCGCTTGACGATGCAGGTCAGGCCCCTGATTGATGCCCCCTTTATCAGGATGGACTTTATTCTTCCTGAAAATATAGAGAGGATTGCCGGGGAGCCTTCGTGGGCTGGCCCTATGGCTCAGGGAGAAATCCGAACACTTGAGATCACAGTGCGTCTCACTGAAGAGAAGCGCTACGTGGTGCAGGCGATTGCTACACTCCAGCAGCAGGAGGGAATAAGCTATGCCGGTATAGATTCTCTCGTTATCGATCTTGAGAGAGCGGATCGTGGGGGACAATACGGGATA
>DATECO010000271.1:0-2619 GCA_035286865.1 Nitrospiria bacterium
GATCCGGGAGTCTACATCCATAATCGCCCTTTCATTTTCGGTATACGGACGGCCAAACTCGGCGGCGAAGGAGAAGTTCCAATCCGGGTGTCGAAATTTGGCGTCGGCGTCAAGAAGGGTCACTGCGTCCAGAGCGGTCAACTCCCCGCTACCTGTAAGGACGAGTGGATTGATCTCCAGGTACTGGGCATCTTCCTGGTCGAAGCACTGATATAGCCTCCCGGCGAACTCGGCCACGGCCGGGACCAGGTCCCTTGCAAATCCTGCATCGGCCGCTAACTTGGTCAGATCCTCCCCCGAGGGCAATCCCCCGACCTCCACGAAGAGGCGTCTAACTTTTTCCCATTCCGACTCGATCTCGATCCCCCCGACGCTGGCCAGCATAATTTCCGCCCCATCGCGGACAGACTTGACGGAGATATAATACTCATGGGCATGAGGAATCATCTCCGAGACAATCACTTCTTTCACGGTCAATCCACCGCTGACGGTCTTGCCGATCATCTCCCGTATGGCTTTCTGGACACTAGCCGGATCCAGATCGACCTGGACCAACCCCAGCTTCATGCGGGAACCGACCGCCTCATGGGCCTTGACCACCAACTTTGAGTTCTTGAGCCACTTGTTGGCCTTAGCGAGCTGGCTGAATTGATCGACAGAGGCCACCACCACATAATTGGGCACCGTTATGCCCCATTTTTTCAACAGGGCCATGCCAGGCCCTTCCAGGACTTTAGCCATCTACCCCTCCAGGTATCAATTCTTTTGCATGAGTCAATTCTGGATTCGGATAACAGGAAAATCTAATTATAGCAATTTTTCAGATACTTATGCAACATCCCAAAAGACCCACTCCTCCAATGATTGATAATAAGAAAGGACCAGCTTGATAGTTCAGGATAGGTCTTTTGATCCAGATCGATCTATTGATCGGATATCAAAAATTGTTTTCTTATGGCCCATATTTAGCAGACTGAAGGAGGGCCTGTCAAGGGGGAGGCCGCTTCTCAAATAGTCCCCCCGCCGAGCGGGAATCCACGGTCACCGCTCCCTTGAGGGTGATGAGAAAGTTGATCTGGTTTTTCTCAGGAAAATCCAGGTAGTCTAGTACAAACTCCCAGCATTGCGCGGAGTATTTCAAGGCATAATCGATCTCGGCAAATCCATCTGTGTCCAGGTTGTAGTAGCCCTTGGTGGCGAGATAAAGGCGTGCATCTGTCCCTGATCCTCCTTTTGCGATGGGCCAGGGAATGAAAAGGTTTGCCCCGATCGTGAGAAAGTCTATCTTCTGAGACTGGTTGATCGTCTGCCCCAGGGAAAGGGGATTAAAGCTGTCGCCTCTCTTAGGTTGTAATCCCCTCCTCGTATATCTCTGGCCGGCCGATACCTCAAAGAAGGGAGACCCTCGTACCACGACATCCGTATTGATGGCTGAGAAACGCTCATCGTAAATATTATAGAAGGTATCCAGGTCCACAAAGAACCACTCCCCTGGTCTGATCTGCCACTCAGCCCGCAGGTCAGAAAGCTCTCGTACAGACCGGTAAAGGTTATAGCTGTGGGTCAGCCTCAGCAAGGCAGACCTATTTCCAATCCACAGCCAATTGGTCAGGCCATAGGTGATTAGATTTTTGTCCCCTGCCAGGTCCACCTGATCAAACTGGGGTACGATTTCTTTTTGAAGCAGGTCCGCATACTCATATTGGATGACAGGTTCCACCAGGTGTGAAGTGCTGATATCGTAGTAGCGCATCCATGGACTTTTCAATTCCAACGCTCCAAAAGGAATCTCGCGATGTACTGGTTTACGGTTTTGAATACCCCGGCTGTAGTAGGTTTCCCGGAACCCGGCCTGGGGTGTCAGAGTGGCCAGTCCACCCAATTTGAAGGGCCACCACAGCTTGGGAAAGAAGTCTGCCCTAAATGCCCTAAGTTGAGCCGCAAACGGATCTGTGGGGTTCTCCAGCTCGTCTTCGCGCCAGAAGTTCACAGCATTGAAATTTCCACCAAAAAGAACAGGCAAACCTCCAATCGGAAATTCGGTCAGGCTGTAAGTCATTTCGGGAAGCCGCTGAAGGGTGAGGTTATTAGAGCCTAAGAGGTTTTGGGAATATCGAGTCAAAATTGAAAGTGAATGGAGGTCAGTTCGGTGATGAAGAAACAGGTTGGATTCCATGCTGCTCTGGGTCCTCTCTGCCGTGATGCTGCTGAGGTCCCTGCGGACATCTTTACTGTTTAAGAAATTGACATCGGCCTTTAAATCAAGACGCTCGGTAAATGTTTGGGTATGGCGATAGCGTAGATCAATTCGCTCCTGTTTAAGATCCCGATCATAAAAATATAATGATTCAAGCCTCCCTTGGGAGACACGGCTCAAGACATAACGATACTCCAATACCCCTCCCAACCCCTTGGCGCTTCGATAATCAAACGAAAGGGTGGCATCGTGACTGCGGCCGATGGCCCAGTAGAAGGGTTGAAGGTACTTGTACCCCTCTTCTTTTGTGCTGTGCCCGATGCGGGGCATTAGAAACCCGGATTGCCGGGTGGTCTTGACCGGAAAAACCAGGTAAGGCAAATAAGCCACAGGGATATCCTTGATCTCGAGCGCCACCCCCT
>DATECO010000272.1:0-3281 GCA_035286865.1 Nitrospiria bacterium
CGGCTGGCCCACGGCTGATCCGTCCCGCTTTGTCATAGAGTTTCTCAGGACCTTTCGCAAAAAAAGTCCGCGGGGCTGTATCCTAAACATCGGGTGCGGGGAGGGCCGCCACACCCTGCTGTTCGCCGGGGCCGCCTATACAGCGATCGGGATGGATCTTCAACCACTGGCTATTCAACGAGCCAGGGAATTTGCCCGTTCTGAGAAACTCAAGGGTCGCTTTAAGTTTGTGCTGGGGGACGTCTTCGCTCTCCCCTTTCGGCCGGGCGGCTTTGATGTCATCATCGATTATGGTTGCCTGCACCATGTCATGAAAAAGGATTTTCCACGATATCTGGAAAACACCCTCCCCCTCCTTCGGTCGGGAGGGTATTTTTTGCTTTCCTGCTTTTCCAGTAAGTTTAAACACCATCCCGGGGAGCGGCGCACGCGGGACTGGATGGTGCATCGCAACCACTATGACCGTTTCTTTCGGAAAGGCGACTTTAGGCGCTTATTTGGAAAGTTTTATGATATACTAAAAACCAGTGAGGAGCGGGATCGTGTCCATCCCTACTATGTCTTTCATCATGTCTTGATGAGGAGAAAATGCCAAATATCGCCTTTTTGAATGGACGGTTCATGCCCCTCTCCGGGGCAAAGGTCCATGTTGAAGACCGTGGCTACCAATTTGGGGACGGCATCTATGAGCTCATTCGAACCTACCACGGTAGGGTTTTCCTTCTTAACGAACATTTATCACGCCTGGAGAAGAGTGCCACGGCCATCGATCTTGACCTGTATTATACCCGCCGGGAATGGAAAAAGATTATCTCGGATGCCCACCAAAAAAGCCGATTTCCCGAGGCCAGGATCTACGTGCAGGTAACCCGTGGGGTGGCCCCCAGGAGTCATGAGATTCCACGCAAAATCCGGCCTACCACACTGGTCACCGTCAGACGCTTCGTCTCCCTTCCCACCCAGCTCCGCAGGCGGGGTGTGGCGATCATGACTACAGAGGACTTTCGCTGGGGAAGGTGCGATCTCAAATCTATTAATCTCCTCCCCAACATCTTGGCCAAGCAAAAGGCCAGGGCCCAGGGTGCCTTTGAATCTGTCTTCATCCGAAATGGATGGGTCACTGAGGGATCCACCAGCAATATTTTTGCTGTAGTCAAAGGGTCACTTGCGACTCCACCGGCGGGACCCTACCTGCTGTCCGGGATTACCCGTGATTTGGTCCTTAAGCTGGCAAGGCAAGCCGGCATGGACGTCAAAGAACGGGACATCTCCATCGATGAGGTCTATCGGGCAGATGAAATCTTTCTCACGGCGACATCGATCGAAGTCCTGCCGGCCATCAAGGTGGACGGCCATCCTATCGGGTCCGGTCGACCCGGCAAACATACCCTGCATCTCCATTCACTGCTTGAGGCCCTGTCCCGAAAGAAGTGAGTTTGTCCCCGTATGAAAAATCAAGAAACCATACAGTGGCGGCCTTGGGAGGCCGCGGCCTTTGAACTGGCCAAGAAAGAAGCCAGGCCGATTTTTCTGTCCATCTCGGCGAACTGGTGTCACTGGTGCCATGTGATGGATGAAGAGGGCTTTACCCATCCGGAGGTGATCCGCCGGATGAATACCGACTTTATCCCGGTCCGGGTGGACAGCGATAAGCGGCCAGATATCAACAGCCGCTACAATATGGGAGGATGGCCGACAGTCGCTATCCTAGATGCAGAAGGGGAGGTAGTCACTGGAGGTACTTATATGCCAACAGGCCAACTCCTGTCTATGTTATCGGATGTCAAGCGGGAGTTCCCGGGAAGAATACAGGGCCATCCCGAGCAAGGAACTGCGGCTTTGAAACAAATCCTTCCGATAGATGAATCTATTGTTCAGACTGTTGCAGGTTTTTTAGAGCGGGCGTTTGATCAAAGCTTTGGGGGTTTTGGGGGGCCGCCCAAGTTTCCACAAACCTGGGCGATTGAGCTGACCTTTCACCTCCAAGCGAGAACGGGTCAAAAGAAGTGGTTGGAGATGGCGACGCTCACTTTGGATTACATGCGGGAGGGCGGGCTCTATGATCCCGTAGACGGTGGTTTCTTCCGATATTCGGCCAGTGATGACTGGGACAATCCCCATTATGAAAAACTGCTGGAGACCAATGCCCTGATGCTCTCTCTCTATCTAAAAGCATACAACTTGACGGGACAGTTGACCTACCGTGCAACAGCCCAAGGGGTGCTCGATTACCTTTTCTCCACATTGGCTAAGGCTCCGGCATCTGGCTCTGCCAGTGCCGAGCCGGGGTGTGGGGGCATCGGAGCACGATCCATGTCAGCGCACGGGCCCCCACATATAATTGACGGGCAGGCGTGGTTTTGTGGAAGCCAATCTGCCGATGAGGACTACTATACGCTACCTGAGGAAGATAGACTGTGGGCTGATTCGCCGCCTCTGGACCACACGATCTATACCGACCGCAATGCGATGGCGGCCTCGGCCCTTCTGGCGGCCTATCATGGACTAGGGGATTCCAGATATCAGGATGCGGCACTGAAATTAATTGATTCTCTCTGGGAACATTGCTACCTGCCCGGCCAGGGGATGTATCATTTTGATGACGGGAAGCTTTCCCTCTGCGGGTATATTTCGGATCAGGTTTATATGATGTTAGCCCTGATGGATGCCTTTGAGGCAACGGGATTACAGGTGTATCTGGATGGGGCCGAGAATCTCGCCAAGGTGATGGACCGCCACTTATGGGATCGAGAGCAGGATGGATATTGGGACCTCCCGGTAGATTTGAAGAAGGCAGATGGGGCATTAAAGGTTAGAGTCAAGCCCTTTGTTGAGAATGCCGTGGCATCAATGGCCCTGACCCGCCTATTCCATCTTACGGGGCAGGAGGCCTATCGGCGAAGTAGTCAGGCGTTGCTGGGATATCTCTCCACGGTCTTTAAGGCCTACAAACACCAGGCTGCTCCCTATGCTGTGGCCGTGGAGCGTTTCCTCCAGCCTCCCCACCACGTGACTGTCGTGGGGAAACGCGAGGACCCCCGTTGGGCAGAGATGCTTCGGGCCTCCCATCTGATCAAAACCCCCTGGAAGGTTGTGCTTCCCCTGGATGCAAAGCAGGACTTAAACCGGATAAAATCTCTGGGTTATCCTTCAACGGATGAGCCCCTGGCCTACGTTTGTGTGGGCAAGACGTGCCTACCCCCTGTTTCTCGCCCAGAAGACCTTGCCCATGCGGCCATCGGCCCTGTGCCTTGACGCAGTGTTATCAACACACTGTATTT
>DATECO010000273.1:0-2510 GCA_035286865.1 Nitrospiria bacterium
AATATATTCTTGCCTAAGTTTAAGAAGGTATTTGTATACTAGGGATGATCTATGCGCTTGAAAGATAAAACCGCGCTGATCACAGGAGGAGGCGGGGGAATTGGCAGAGTGATGGCCCGGGCCTTTGTTGAGGAAGGGGCCAGGGTCTTGATCTGTGGGCGCGAGCGTGATCGGCTTAAATCGGCAGCGGCAGAAATCCAGGACCCACAAGGCCGTTTTTTTTACCAGACCGCAGATATTACCCGGGCCGATGACCTAAAACGACTTGCCGGGTGGATCGATCAGACCTGGGGACGCCTCGATGTGCTGGTCAACAATGCGGGTGTATTGGGGGTCATGGTACCGCTCAGGGATTATCCGGAGGGGTTATGGGAGGAGGTGATCCGAATTAACCTCACCGGGTCCTTCCTGGTGACGAAGGCCATGTTGCCCTTGCTGATTAAGGCCGGAGGGGGTTCCATTATTAATTTGAGTTCTACTGTAGGCCGGAAGGGTCGTGCTAACTGGGGGGCCTACGCCGTCTCCAAATTCGGCCTGGAGGGTTTTACCCAAATCCTGGCCGCTGAGCTTAAACCCTATGGTATTCGGGTCAATACGGTGAATCCCGGTGGAACCCGGACCGAGATGCGGTTGGTGGCCTATCCGGAAGAAGACCCCTCCACCCTGCCCACCCCTGACAAGATCATGCCTCTTTTTATCCACCTCGCGTCCGACGAATCCAAAAAAGTCACAGGTCAAGCCCTCAACGCCCGTGACTGGATGAAGTAGCGTATAAATGTCGGCTTGACAAAATGAAGCTTTTCTTGCTAAGTTTACAAAACTATCTTTGCTATTCATAAAATCCTTCGGACTGGATGAAAAGACTCACATTTCAAGATGTTATCCAAGGACTGCATGGGTTCTGGGCCAAGCAGGGATGCGTGATTCATCAGCCCTATGACATGGAGGTGGGGGCGGGGACCTTCCATCCTGCGACATTCATGAGGGTGCTGGGCCCTGAACCCTGGAAAACGGCCTATGTACAGCCTACGCGCCGACCGACCGATGGAAGGTACGGCAAAAATCCGAACCGGCTTCAACATTATTATCAGTACCAAGTGGTCCTGAAGCCATCACCCGACGACATTCAGCGGATTTACCTGAACAGCCTCGCACAATTGGGTCTGGACCCCGCTGGCCATGATATCCGGTTTATTCAGGATGATTGGGAGTCTCCCACTTTGGGGGCTTGGGGTTTGGGTTGGGAGGTCCGCCTGGATGGAATGGAGATCACCCAATTTACCTATTTTCAGGAGGTAGGGGGAATTGAGCTGGATCCCATCTCGGTGGAAATCACTTATGGGCTTGAACGCATTACCATGTATCTTCAGGAGGTGGATAGCGTCTTTGATATTGTTTGGACTGAAGGGATTACCTATGGGCAGATCTATCAGGAGGCAGAGGCTCAGTACTCCCGATACAACTTCGAGGAGGCGGATGTGGGAATGCTCCTTTCGGTCTTTGCCAAATTCGAGGCTGAGAGCCGCCGACTTCTGAAGGCAGGCCTGTTGCTCCCTGCCTACGACTACTGCCTTAAGTCATCCCATGTTTTTAACCTTCTGGATGCGCGGGGGGCCATTAGCGTGACAGAGAGGACAGGATACATCATGAGGGTCCACACCCTGGCTAGGTTCTGTGCCGAGGGTTATCTCGCCTCTCGCACCGCCGAGTCGGCGAGTATTACACGGCCCCACTGACAAATTGTTGACAAGGGGGACATGGCTAGGGAATTGTTGCTGGAGGTAGGGGTCGAGGAGATCCCATCCCACTATCTTCCTGAAACGCTGACGCAGATGTGCGATCTCGCCTCACGCATGCTCCAGGAGAACCGGCTCTCCTATGAAAAGATTATGTCCATGGCCACCCCCCGCAGATTGGTCTTGTCTGTGAGGGGACTTCCTGAAAAGCAGAGGGAGGCCAGCCGTGAGATCCAGGGGCCTCCGAGAGCGGGTGCCTATGATGGCAAGGGTCAGCCCACCCGGACTGCCCTGGGTTTTGCGCAGGCCCATGGGGTTTCCCCTGATGCCCTCAAGGTGAAAAAGACCGAGCGGGGAGAGTACCTGTGCGTGATCGTGCGGGAAAAGTGCAAGACCACCCGCGATCTCTTGAAGGAACTCCTTCCCCAGTACCTGGCCGCACTTTACTTTCCCAAAACTATGCGGTGGGGAAGGTGCAAGATCAGATTTGTGAGACCCATCCGTTGGATCCTGGCGCTGTATGAAGGCCGTGTGATTCCATTTCAATATGCAAACTTAAAGAGTGGCAATCGATCCTACGGTCATCCCCTCATGCGCCCTCAAAGCTTTGTCATCCGGGATCTGAAGTCCTACCTGCAAGAGACCCAGAAACGATACGTAGTTGTGGATCACCTCCAGAGGAGGGCAATGATCAAAAAACAGGTCACCTCACTGGCCCGGGCTCGGAAGGGGATTATCGAAGAGGACGAGGCCTTGCTGGAGCGAAACACCTTT
>DATECO010000274.1:0-4386 GCA_035286865.1 Nitrospiria bacterium
CACCCACCAGCCCGGATAACATCGCCAGTGCTAACAGCAGACAATATTGTTTACGACTCATCGTGGTTTCCCTTCTTGTTTACAGTTCTTGTTCGGTTTACACCGGTTTTGGTGATGATTCGTGCTCGATTTTAGCGCCGCTTGGGATAGGAGTCAAATACAATCCCAACCTTGCCTACCCCCAGGTTTTAGTGTGGCCTAAATGCTGGGGGCTCAGGCCAGGGCCGGTTCCTCGGCACGGGCTCGGCTGTGCTTACGGTGCTCGCCGGCCCTCGGGTCTCGGTCGCCCCAGCATCGAAAGCCATTGATGGTGCGACCTCCGACACGGCCGCGTCACCGCCCCTGGCCCAAGCTCTGCCTATCACATTCAGGCTCGCTTTAAAAATAGGGGGGGCGAGCAATCCCAGCATGTGTTTTGTTGACAATACCTTTTTTGTAATGCTATTCTGAGTAAGCGCAGGCCTGCCCGTTCACGTGGGGTTTTTGATTGGAATTGTTGGTTTTCATGAGACTAAAGAATAGAATATGGGAGGAATCTGACAAAAAAGGGATCATAGGCCTCATAACTTTCATCCTCTTCTTTCTCTCGTTTTTCTTATCCCAGGCAAGGGCGCAGATAGAAGCGCAGGGATCAACGGCGGAGACTCAAATTGCGCAGATCGAGGTGAAATATGCCCAGCTAGCTGAGCAGGACAGGGCTAAGAAGATCCTCAGCACAAGAACCGCCCATGATAAGAAGTATAATATACAGACGCATACTGAAATTGGCATTCGGGAATTCTTTAACGCCCTGAGTGAGGTATACAGCTTAGAGGAGATCCAGAGGGGTCTATCTGAGCTTCTCGACAAGCCAAATCGGGCCACTGGGAAGCCTTATTCATTTGATCAAAAGGCCCTCAACCTAAATGAGATTTTATATGGCCAAAGCGACCGAATGACCTGGCGAGAAGAAGCAGTACTTATCTGGTTCCAAAGTAAGCACGGGATCGATGAACACGGTGATGGAGGGCCAAAGACCTGGGCGAAGCTCAGAGACCTTCAAAAAGAAAGGGAACTTGCCCAACTCCAAACGGTTTCGAGAGAAATTATACAACCCTTGCCGCCGAAAGTTGAAGTCCCTGAAACACCTGCACCTCCGCCAAAAGTGGAGGAGCCCCAGCTTGAGGCTAAAATCCCTTCACCTCCAGCCCTTCCCGCTCCGGTGCCGCCTCCTGCCATTACCCGCGTGCCCGTAACACCCCTGTCAAAAACCGAGCTCGTCGCTGCGACCGTTGAGACCCTGGATACGATCATCACTGACAATGCGACTGTGCTTAATCAATTGACGGCGCGTCTTGCCCAACCCGAATACACCCCCAATCTCGAGGAACTGTCCCGGGTTCGCCGGATGCTCCACGAACAGGAGCAGCTCCTAAGGGATCTGAGGGCGCAAACACGCCGGGCACGCGATTACGAGGAGGCTGCAGGGCAGCGGGATCAGGAAAGGCTTCAAAAGACTATCGCTGGTGTCCAAGAGGATATTAAGACTCGGGAGAGATCTATCTTTGAGGCCTATCAAGTCCTGATCAGAGCTGAAGACCGGAGGAGACAGGCCTCCGCGGGGCCTTGAAGGATGGATTTCTTTCCTGAGATTTACCCCTTTCGGCGTATAGTAGACGCAGGAGAAGGGGTTCTTTATCCGTGTAGAAAGACTCCTCCCCCAATTTCCAAGTAAATTGACATCCAAAAAACGCTAGATTAATATGTGTCTAAACTGATCCATCCTTAATATTGCTTATATGCCCAAGAAGATTATTCTGGTGGAAGATGAACAGGATATTGTGAACCTGGTGGTCCATTACCTGAGCAAGGAGGGCTACACCGTCAAATCTTCTCAGGATGGAATTAAGGGCTATCAACTGATCAAACAAGAAAAACCAGATCTCGCCATCTTGGACCTGATGCTTCCAGAGCTGGATGGCCTCGAAATATGCAAGAGATTGAGAATGAATCCCAAGACTTCGATGCTACCCATCATTATGCTCACGGCTAAAGGGGAGGAATCGGATAAGATCGTCGGCTTGGAATTGGGGGCGGATGATTATGTGACCAAACCCTTTAGCCCTAAGGAGCTGGTGGCCCGTGTGAAGGCGTTGCTTCGCCGCAGTGAGCACCGAGAAGAGGAGCCTGTTGCGTATCGTTATGGCCCTCTCATATTAGATGTGGCACGTCATGAAGTGAAGGTTAGGGGAAAAGAAATCCAGCTCACAGCAAAAGAGTTTGGATTGCTGGTTCAACTCTTGAAAAGCAAGGGGCGCGTACTGACCCGCGAGGTGCTTCTGGATACTGTCTGGGGCTACGAAGCCGATGTGACGACCCGGACAGTGGATGTCCACATTCGTCGGCTTAGGGAAAAAATCCCTTTCTTAAGTGAGGCCATCGTAACCGTGAAAGCCCACGGCTATAAGCTCAGGGAAGAGGGAGAAGAAGAGTGAGAATTGGCTTGCATTGGAAATTTACGCTACTATCTGTGTCGCTGGTTATCCTGTCCCTGACTTTTGCTTGGTTATTGAGTTTCTGGATTCAGGGCATCTTGAAGATTGTCTCAATTACTGTGGTCTTTGCCTTTTTACTGGCCTGGGTGACGGGCTCTCTTTATTCACAACAAGTCTTTGGTCCTATCCATCCGAAGATCGAAAGACTCCGCCAATTGGTCAGGGGTAAGGCGGCGGAGGGGCCACAGATTGTCCCCCATCATAACCTGGCCGACCTGTCTACTCTCATTGACCAGGAGATTCCCGAATTGGAGGCCAGGATCAATGCGATGTCTGAAGAGCGGGCCCGCTTAAGGGCCATTCTGTCCAACATGACGGAAGGCGTGATGGTCATGGATAGCCAGGGAGCTATTCTGATGGTCAACGCAGCCCTTGAACGCATGTTTCATCTAAAGGACCTGAAAGTGGTGGGCCGCTCATACTTGGAGGTCCTTCGCCACTATCCCCTCATAGAGCTAATTAGGAACGTGCTTGAGACGAGGACGAGCCATTCCCAGGAGGTGATCATCCCGAGTGACCATGATTGCATCTTTAATGTCCAGGCGTCGGTGGTCCCAGACGGTCATGATCAGGGGATATGCGCAGTACTGGTGTTCCATGACATCACAGAGATCAAGTCCCTGGAGCGTGTGCGTAAAGACTTTGTGGCCAACGTATCCCATGAATTACGTACGCCCATGACCTCTATCAAAGGGTATATTGAAGCCCTGCTAGATGGGGCCAAGGATGATCCCAAACAATGCCTGGAGTTTCTCCAGATCCTGCAGAAACATGCTGACCGCCTGCATACGCTCATAAGCGATCTCCTGGTCCTCTCCCAGATCGAATCCGGACAGTATCAGTGGCGGCGGGTGAAGATCAGTTTGAAGGAGATGATCGACAAGGCCGCGTCTATGGTGAGACCCGTGGCTGCAAGGAAAAGGCAGGGCCTGTCCTTTGCGGTTCCCGAGGACCTTGGCCCTCTCATCGGCGACCCGGATAAACTGACCCAGGTGCTGATCAACCTTTTGGACAACGCGATCAAGTACACTCTAGAGGGAGGTCAGATTACGGTCAATGCAAGCCAGACCCAGGATGAACTCAAGATCATTGTGGGCGATACTGGAATAGGGATCCCGAGAAAGGACCTTCCTCGCATCTTTGAACGTTTCTACCGAGTAGACGAGGCTCGGTCCCGGGAGTTGGGCGGTACTGGCCTTGGCCTCTCCATTGTAAAACACATCATTGAAGCCCATGGGGGAAGTGTATCCGTGGAAAGCAAACTAGGAAAGGGATCCCGGTTTGTGTTGACCCTGCCCAAGCAACCTTCCGTCCCGTGAATTAAAAAGATTTTATTCCTCTGTATTAGGGATTCGCCTCCTATCAATTTTCTCTTGATGCGGGTAATCCGTAACATAGAATTAACCCATCCTTGATCTTCCATCAATACCCGGCTGGTAGATTCTTTTCCATGATGAGTCATACTCTTTTACTCAATAGGGCCGCTATTCTCCCACCCTGAAGACGGATCGGCTAGGAGAAGCCTGAAGGATTTACCTGTCTGTAACATGGTCGTCACGGTTCGTTAACATGGCTAAGATAATCTAAGGTTCAAGACTAAGGGAAAGGAGGTGAGACTAGAATGCAGCATAAGGCCAAAACCAAGAAGAACAAAGGCCGCTTGTCGGAGGCCATCCGAAAAGAGGTGGCCAGGGCCATCGGCTAAACGGCCCATCTTTTTGTCTCATCAATATGTTTGTAGTTGCAGTAGGATTATTTGCCCTCTCATCCAATGAAAGTAAGACAAGATAACAACATCAACAACAAAGAGGTGCTGAATGATCAGCATCGAGAAAGGAGAAGATCAATGAAG
>DATECO010000275.1:0-4969 GCA_035286865.1 Nitrospiria bacterium
CCCGAAACCCGCCCCCGCTGGGCTACCGGTTCCTTCCCCTCTACAACCAGGATGAAGAACAGGATACAATTCTTAAAATCGGCCAACACCTCGATCCCCAACAGGCCCATGGAGAGTTCATCGGCCTGGCCCGCTTCTCCACGGCAGGCGCCAAGATCCTGCGACAAACTTATAGAGAATCCCTCGCCCATTACATCAAGCAGCGGTTCCACGAGTCAGAGAGCATCCAAAAAGCTGCCTTCACAGACATAATTCAGGAGATAATCCATCGCGGGCAGGAAGTGGCCTGTGTCAATATATACAAGGGCTGGATGGAGGTGGATACCTTTGAGGATTATCAAAAGGCGTGGGCGCAGGTAAAGCGCTAGCGGGCTACTCAATGGTCCAGCATGGGATGGAGGAAGGCATGGATCTAGAGATCTACCTAAAGGAAAAAAAGCAGATTGTGGATACATTCCTTGACCAGATCCTCCCCTCTGAGAAGACCTATCCCGAAACCCTCCATCAGGCAATGCGCTATAGTCTCTTTGCCGGGGGTAAGCGGCTACGCCCTATTCTGGTCATTGCCGCATTCGAGGCGGTCGGTGGAAAGAAGTCTGCCTGGCTGCTCCCAGTGGCCTCCACCATGGAGCTCATCCACACCTATTCCTTGATCCATGACGATCTGCCTGCCATGGACAATGATGACTACCGTCGTGGTCGCCCAACCAGCCACAAGGTTTTTGGGGAAGCCATTGCCATACTGGCCGGAGATGCCCTGCTGACCCTGGCCTTCAGCCTGATCACTCACAGGAGACTGCCCAGAAAAAACATGTCCGAGAGATTGATCCAGATCGTCCACGAAATCGCCTGGGCCTCTGGCTTTGACGGAATGATCGGCGGACAGGCTGTAGATATCCTGTCAGAGGGCAAGGAAGTGGATCAGTCCACACTGGAATATATCCACCGCCACAAGACCGCCGCGCTGATCCGAACCTCCGTCAGAGTGGGTGCTATCCTGGCCGGGGCCACAAAGTCGCAATTGTCTGCTCTGACCCGCTATGGCGAGGACATCGGACTGGCCTTCCAAATTGTGGATGATGTCCTGGACATCGAAGGGAGCCAGGAGGAGCTAGGAAAGAACACTAAGAGTGATCTTTCGAAAGGGAAAAAGACCTATCCCCACTTCTTCGGTCTATCCGAATCCAAAAGGAAGGCCAAGATCCTTGTGGAACAGGCGATTGAGAGCCTGAACCACTTTGATCGAAAGGCTGAACCCCTCAGGGCTATTGCGCATTATATCACCGAGAGAAGAAAATGATTCAACGATCAGGGATTACAGTGTTCTACAATTTTAGCCGCAGATTACGAAAATGATGACCCTCGTTACCGGAGCCACCGGCTTTATCGGGGCAGCCCTGGTCCGACAACTGATCAATCAGGGCGATTCCGTAAGGGTAATTTCCCGCCCCCACAGCGATCAGCGAAATCTTGAGGGGCTCCGGATAGAAGTGGCCTACGGCGACCTTCAGGATATGGCCTCTCTACAAGAGGCCCTCATCGGCTGCCGCAGGCTGTACCACGTGGCTGCCCATTACAGCTTGTGGGCCCCTGATCCCGGGCTGTTTTACAGGGTCAATGTGAATGGGACCAAGAATCTTATGCAGGCCGCCTGGAAGGCTGGCGTGGAGCGTATCGTTTATACCAGCACTGTCGGGGCACTGGGTATCCCCCCGGATGGGCAGCCAGGGAACGAAGAGACACCGGTCTCTCTCAGCGACATGGTGGGTGATTACAAACAATCCAAGTACCTGGCCGAGCAGGTGGTAATCGATTTGGCCAGACAGGGCCTGCCCGTTGTGATTGTCAATCCCAGTACCCCAGTGGGTCCATGGGACATCAAACCCACCCCTACCGGCCAGATGATTCTGGATTTTCTGAAGGGAAGGATGTGGGCCTATCTTGACACCGGGATGAACCTCATCGATGTGGAGGACGTAGCGCGAGGTCACATCCTGGCTATGGAGAAAGGAAAAACCGGCCAGAAATATATCCTGGGTCACAGAAACATGACGCTCCGCGAGATCTTCGAAAAACTGGGAGAAATCTCCGGCATTAAGCCACCCACGATTAAAGCGCCCTATCCACTTGTGCTGTCCCTCGCCCATCTGAGTCAATGGGTCTCGGACTGGATCACCAAAAGACCACCCCGAATCCCACTGACCGGCGTGAAAATGGCCAGAAAGTATATGTACTTTACTTCCTCTAAGGCCGTCCGAGACCTCGGCCTCCCACAGTCCCCTATTGAAGGGGCACTGGAAAAAGCCGTCCGCTGGTTCCGGAATTAATGACCCTCTTTTTCTCGACTCTCCTTCTGCGTCCCTATGTGTTTATATTCTTCGCGATCTTTATGTGGGCCGCCTTCCGGTTCCTGGGCTGGCACCGGGCTCTGGTCTTCACTGCTATCGCCTGGGCCACGGCCTTTGCCGCCGAATTTAGTTCCACAAGGAACGGAATACCCTTTGGGTACTATATCTATATCGAGTCCACACGCGACCAGGAGCTCTGGCTGTTTAACATCCCCTTCTTTGACTCCCTTTCGTTTACCTTCCTGGCCTATGCAAGCTACATGTTGGCCCTCTGCCTCACCCTGCCTTATGAAAAGAGGAGATGGATCACACATATCATGGACCATCCAGAAATCCGTACCTCATGGCCAGTTCTTCTACTTTCCACTATTTTTTTTACGCTGATCGATATCGTGATTGATCCCCTGGCGGTGAGGGGAGACCGATGGTTTCTGGGCAAGATCTTCTACTATCCAGATCCGGGGATCTACTTCGGTGTACCCTTCTCAAACTTTCTCGGCTGGGCCGTGGTGGGGTTTGTGACGATCTTCTGCTTTCAGAAGGTGGAGAAGGCTTGGGATGGGCGAGGGAGAGAACCCCGCCAGCGGGATATCACGGCACATATCCTCGCGGGACTTGTCCTCTACTACTTGGTTCTGGCCTTCAACCTCGCCATGACCTTTGCCATCGGTGAGAACCTGCTGGGAGTGGCAGGGCTATTGATTTACCTGCCTATCACTGCGATTTTACTGGTTAGGATAATATCCCCTCTCACTGCCGCGTAGCGACGGCCAGACCCTTATGCTTTTTATTCCCGTTGCCCTTCAGCATGGCCTTGGCCTGCTCCACAATATTCTCGGCCGTGATGCCGTGCTTCTGTCGAAGCATTTCCTGGGGACCCTGGCCGATAAATTCGTCCGGAAGGCCGATTCTTCTGACCGTCAGATCCGCCAGAAGACCCTCGTCTGCTAAGCATTCCAAAACCGCACTGCCAAAGCCACCCATCAGGGTATTTTCCTCTACGGTCAGGACGCTCTTGGTCTTGCGCACCACAGAGGTGATCAGATCTCGGTCCAGGGGCTTCACAAACCTGGCATTCACCACAGTTGCGAAGATACCTTCTTTCGCGAGTGTTTCCGCAGCCAGGACGGCCGGGGCCACCCCATAGCCGATGGCAATAATTGCGAGATCCTCTCCCTCCGCCAGCACCTCTCCCTTGCCAATTTCGAGTGTCCGAATTTCCGGATCCAGTGGAACTCCCTGTGCACTCCCTCTCGAATATCGAACGGCCGTGGGGCCTTCCCGGTTGATGGCGGTCTTAATCATGTGCTGCAGTTCATTTTCGTCCTTGGGTGCCATGACCACCAGGTTGGGGAGGTGGCGCAGATACGACAGATCAAGGGCCCCGTGGTGGGTGGTTCCATCTTCGGCCACCAGGCCGCCCCGGTCAATGGCAAAGGTCACAGGCAGGTTCTGAACAGCGACATCATGCACGATCTGATCAAAGGCCCTCTGGAGAAAGGTAGAATAGATGGCAGCCACAGGCCGGTAACCTTCACAGGCCAGACCTGCTGCAAAGGTCACCGCGTGCTGTTCTGCAATCCCGACATCGTAAAAGCGTTCTGGGAAGACCTTGGCGAACTTGGCCAGTCCTGTCCCCTCGGCCATGGCCGCTGTAATCGCGATGATCCGAGGATCCTCCTTGGCCAGCTTAATGAGTGTATCTGCAAAAATGTGGGTATAGGTGGAGTGCGAAGATTTTTTGCGGACTTCCCCCGTCTCTAGGTTGAAAGGAGGGGCGATGTGAAAGAAAATGGGATCCTTCTCGGCCGGTTCATAGCCCTTTCCCTTCTTGGTCAGGACATGGATTAGAATTGGGCCTTTCAGTTTTTTGATGTTCTCCAGTGTAGGAAAAAGGTGGTCAAACCGGTGGCCATCGATGGGCCCCACATAGAGAAACCCAAGTTCCTCAAAGAGGAGCCCCGGCACAATCAGCCCCTTGGCCGATTCCTCGGCACGCTTGACAAGCTCCAGGATGGGGGCTCCAAGCTTGGGAATGGACTTGAGGATGGTCTTGGTCTCTTCCTTAACCCGGGTATAAAACTGCCCCGTCATGATCCGGGAGAGGTAGGAGGAGATGGCCCCTACATTCTTTGAGATAGACATCTCATTGTCATTGAGGATCACAATCAGGTCCTGCTTTAAGGCACCCGCCTGATTGAGGCCCTCATAGGCCATCCCTGCGGTCAGGGCCCCATCACCCACCACGACAATGACCTTATGGTTTTTTCCGCTCTGATCGCGTGCTGCCGTGATCCCTGCTCCTGCTGAAATCCCAGTGCCGGAGTGCCCGGCATTAAAAGTGTCATAAACACTCTCCTCCCGCTTTGCAAAACCGCTAATCCCCCCGTACTGCCTCAGGGTGGGGAATTTCTCCCGTCTTCCGGTGAGGAGTTTATGGGTATAGGTCTGGTTGCTGGTGTCCCAAATGATCTTATCCTGTGGGGTGTCAAACAGGTAGTGTATGACAAGGGTCAGTTCGACCACGCCCATATTCGAGGACAGGTGACCGCCATTTTTCGATACGACCCTGAGGATCTCTTCCCTCACTTCCTGAGCAAGTGTAGGCAGCTCTTCACGAC
>DATECO010000276.1:0-15141 GCA_035286865.1 Nitrospiria bacterium
AATGGCATAGACCGACGGGGTCTTAAGATCGATGGCCAGGATTCTCCCATTCCTGTCCAGGATGGCACCACGCTCGGCTTTAACATTGATGATCCTGAAGTGTTGCCTCTCAGCCAGCCCGGCCAATTCAGCCCCTTTGAAGATCTGCAATTCCATGAGACGGAAGGCGATAATAAAAAAGACTATGGTGAGTCCAGCAATGACTAAATAGATTCGCCGACGGATCTGCCTCTGACGATGTTCCTGGAGGAAACCTCTAACGGCCGATTCTTTCAAATGCTTCCTTCTCCCCAGCGACACGGATGGAACGGTTTGGGTTTGGCGAACGGGGCGATTCATCGACTTGGGTGAGAGTTAATCGGTCTGTATACGAAGGCCTTGACCTTTGTAGCGAAGCAACAACTTGCACCTCTCCCGGAGACTGCGGCGTACCTGGCGCGTCCGAGGGACGGTTCTGAAGAACCATGACCACTTGCTGCGGGTCTGGTCTGATCATCCCCATCTGGGTGGAGGCAATCTCCTCGATCCTACGGTAGGAGGAGAGACTTGAGATCTCAATCAACAATTCACGATGGGCCTGGAGTTGGGCCTTTTCGGCCCTCTGGAGCTGCTGGATTTCCAAACCCAGTCGCAAGAGGGTATTGCGCTCCCAGAGGAGTAGAAGACCCATGACCAGACAGACTAGGATGATTGTACCTTGTTTCATCTATCTTCTCCTTTTTTACATCAACACCGCTCCGCCACCCGCAGCTTGGCACTGCGGCATCGCGGATTAAAGGATCTCTCCGTCACACTGGCCACCACCGGACGTTTCGTGATCACCTTCAGTTGGCCTTCCTTTTCCCAGCCTCTAAAACCATGCTTGACAATCCGGTCCTCTAGTGAATGGTATGAGATGATGCACCAACGGCCACCTGAAGTTAACCTCCGAACAGACGCCTCCATGGCCAGCCGAAGTTCCGAAAGTTCATGATTGACCGCTATTCTTAGGGCTTGAAAGATGCGGGTCGCGGGGTGGATTCTATGTCCATGATAACGCCTCGGGATGGCCTGAAGGACCAGTCCAGAAAGATCGGCTGTAGTATGGATCGGGCGCTCGGCCCGTCTTCGGACAATCATGCGGCTAATCCTCCCGGCCCACCTTTCCTCGCCATACTCCCGGAAGATTCTCGTCAGCTCGGCCTCATCCAGGGTATTGACTAAATCGGAGGCCGTCTGGCCCGCTGTCTGATCCATACGCATATCCAGGGGGCCCTCCTTCAGGAAACTGAAACCCCGCTGTCCATCTTCGAGTTGGCCAGAAGACAACCCGAGATCAAAAAGGATCCCATCCACATTTTGGATACCTTCCTTCTCAAGCACTGAATCCATCCGAATAAAATCTTCATGGTGAAGACTCGCCCGATCGCCAAAAACCGCAAGGCGACGCCTACTCTGTTCTATTGACCCGAGATCTCGGTCGATCCCGATCAGCCTGCCATCCGGTCCGCTGGCTCTAAGGATCTCTTCAGCATGCCCCCCTTCTCCTACCGTGCAGTCGACATAGATACCCCCTGGCCTGCACCTTAGCAGCTCGCTCACTTCCCGGACCAGGACAGGGATATGGAGGACACGCCTATCAAGCACAGTTCCCACCTGTTATAATCCCAAACTCGCCAGAGCCATTTTGATCTCCTCTGACGACTGGAGAATTTGTTCCTCCTTCTCCTTCCAACGTCGATGGTCCCATACTTCAAACTTGTAGTTCATGCCGAGCAGGATGACCTCTTTGTTCAGCTTGGAAGCACCCCGTAGAGTTGGGGGAATAAGAATCCGGCCGTGCCTATCCAGAGGGCATTTCCTGGCGCTGGCGATAAAGTAACGCATGAAGTCCTCCACGTGTCTGTCCGTCATGGGAAGGCCCTTTGCCTTATCCAGAATCCGGTTCCATTCCTCCTGGCAATAGGCCACCAAGCACTGGTCGAAGTTGGTGGTCACCATCAGGAGCTCTTGAGATCCATTGAGGAGGGCCTCCCGGAACTCGCCCGGTATGCTGAGCCTTCCTTTTGGATCAAGGGTATGGCGATACTGGCCGAAAAACACAGTTACCCCACTTTGTCCCACTTTTTCCCACCAATCGGCCAGTATACACTTACCTATTTCTTTGTCAAGCAGAAAGATTATGAAAAGATTAAAATTGTGGGGCTAGAATTTACTATCAACAGGTAGGGGTATGGCAACATATACCCACAAGTTACAGGGTCAGGATCCAGGCCACAGTTATATCAATCCGGATACTCCACTTAACGGCCGAGAGACGCTTGGTGCCCCCCACTCCCATCACCGAGGTATTGATGGTGTGGGTGGTGCTGATTTGGATACCAATTCGGGATGCAGTCTCAATCATGGTGGCGGCGGGGGCCTCAGCAGAAAAACCATGGATTGGCCGTAACGCCGTGAGTTTTAGGCCCAGGGTCCTAATGATCCGCCACCCTCCGCGGGAATGAAACTGAACATGGCTTCTGCCCTCATTTTCCCAGAGATCGGGAATCAGTGCTTGGGCCTAAATTCCTTGACAACCCTGCCCGAATTTTGTTACATTTTGTTATTACTTTGAAATTCGGTTTTCGATCATTAATTGATTGTTTCTATCAAGAATCACAGGGATCCAGAGAAGTGAAAGTTAAGCTGAACGGAAAACAGGCTGAGATTGAGGTCAAAACGGTGCTGGATCTGCTACAGGCCAAAAAGATAGAGCCTCAAATGGTGGCGGTGGAACTCAATGAAAAGATGCTGGAGCGAGAGAATTTCTCCAAAACCCCGCTCCACGAAGGAGATCAAATCGAGTTACATTATTTTATGGGAGGGGGATGACCTCCCAATCCTCCCATAGCCTCACTGACCTGATCGGCAATACCCCGCTGATCAGGCTCCAGAGGTTCTCAGACCCAGAGGAGGCTACCCTTTTTGCCAAGGTGGAGTATTTTAATCCCGGGGGGAGCATCAAGGACCGAATCGCCTGGGGAATGATCCAGGCGGCAGAGACGCAGGGGCACCTTAAACCCGGCTCCACGCTGGTTGAACCCACGGGTGGAAATACGGGAATTGGCCTGGCCATGATCTGCGCCGCTCGAGGATACAGGCTTATCGCGGTCATGCCGGAGGGAATGAGCCAGGAGAGGGCGGATCTGTTGGCATCCTACGGGGCAGAGGTGATCCTGACCCCTGCCCGAGAGGGAATGAGTGCGGCCGTGGCGGAGGCCCGGAGACTGGCAATACAGTACTCCTATTTTATGCCGGATCAGTATACCAACCCAGCCAATCCGGAGACGCATCGAAGGACAACTGCGGTGGAGATTTGGACGGCAATGCGAGGGAAGGTGGGGGCCTTTGTGGCCGGGGTGGGAACAGGGGGGACCATCACCGGTGTGGGTGAATTTTTAAAGGCCAAAAAACCCGGTATTCGGATTGTGGCAGTTGAGCCAGCAGGCTCCCCGGTCTTATCCGGGGGAAAACCCGGCCCTCACCGAATCCAGGGGATCGGGGCTGGATTCGTCCCCAAGATCCTGAACCGGTCAATTTTGGATGAGATCCTCCAAGTCGATGATGAAGAGGCCTATCAGACCGCAAAGGCTGTGGCCCGCCAGGAGGGGTTGTTGGTGGGAATCTCATCGGGGGCGAATCTCTTCGCGGCCCGAAAGGTGGCCAGAAAATTGGGCAAGGGGGAGAATGTGGTCACGGTCATCCCGGACAGTGGTGAGCGATATTTGAGCATGGAGAAATACTTTGAATGACTGTTAAGTCCGTTTTGTCGGTTTAGTCCGTTTTGTCCGTTAACAGACATAACGGACCCAACGGAAGTAACGGACCCAACGGAAGTTAAACTATGGATTTTAACGAGACACAGATCCAGCGTTATAGCCGCCACATCCTCCTCCCGGAGGTGGGCGGCAAGGGTCAGGCCAAGCTGGCAAAGGCCAAGGTCTTCATTGTGGGAGCCGGGGGGCTAGGGGCCCCTGTGGCTCTCTACCTCGCCGCGGCCGGCATCGGTACCATTGGGATTATTGATGGCGATCTTGTGGACCTTTCCAACCTGCAACGACAGGTCATCCACCACACCCCGGATTTAGGGAGGCCCAAGGTGCTGTCGGCCAAGGAAAAAATCCTGGCCATCAACCCCGATGTCAATGTGATCACTTATGAAGAGAGGCTCTTGGCCCGAAATGCAATGGAGCTGATTAAAAACTATGACATCCTGGTAGACGGAACAGACAACTTTCCAACCAAGTTTTTGACCAACGACGCGGCGATCTTCTCAGGTAAACCTCTGATTCACGGTGGAATTTTGCGGTTTGATGGGCAGGTCCTCACCATCTTGCCAAGGCGTAGCGCATGTTATCGGTGTATCTTCAAAGAGCCCCCACCCCCGGGAGTGGTTCCTTCCTGCCAGGAGGCTGGTGTGTTGGGGGCCCTGGCAGGAGTCATCGGGACGATCCAGGCCACCGAGGTCCTTAAACTGATTCTCGAGATCGGATCACCGCTTGCGGATCGTCTGGTCCGCTATGACGCCCTCCAAACAGGATTCCGGGAGATCCGGGTCAGGCGAAATCCGAACTGCCCGGTGTGCAGTGACAAACCTCAGATCACCGAACTCATCGACTATGAGCAGGAGGTCTGCAGGACATAGATAGAAAGTAAAACCTTAGCGACCCAAACAAAACTTTAAGAATATCCCTGCACAACAAAGGACAAACAGTAAGCTAATAGCAGATGAAAATCAAAGGCCTCAAGTGTCGAGAATGTGGTAAGGAGTACCCGGCCGAGCCCCTACACGTCTGTGAGTTTTGCTTTGGCCCACTCGAAGTGAATTATGACTATGCCGCCATTGGGAAGATCATCTCTCGCGAACGGATCTCCCAAGGGCCCAAGAGTCTGTGGCGGTATATCGATCTCCTCCCCATCGAGAATGAGGCCACGGTGGGACTCCATGCAGGGTTCACCCCGCTGATCCTAGCCCAAAACCTGGGCAGAGAGCTGGGCCTGGACGAACTCTATATTAAAAATGATACGGTGAACCATCCTACTCTCTCATTTAAAGACCGTGTGGTCGCGGTTGCCCTGACTAAGGCCAAGGAATTTAAGTTTGATACCGTGGCCTGTGCCTCCACGGGCAACCTGGCCAACGCTGTAGCGGCCCATGCGGCCCAGGCAGGGCTCCGATGTTATGTCTTTATCCCCTATGACCTGGAATCGGCCAAGGTGCTGGGCAACCTGATTTATAAACCCACCGTAGTCGCGGTGGAGGGAAACTATGACGATGTCAACCGGTTATGTATTGAGATCGCCGGTGAATATCCCTGGGCCTTCGTAAACATCAACATCCGGCCTTACTATGCAGAGGGCTCCAAGACCATTGCCTATGAAACAGTGGAGCAGATGGGATGGAGAACGCCCGACCAGGTGGTGGTCCCAGTCGCCTCGGGTTCCCTGCTGACCAAGATCTGGAAAGGTTTCAAGGAGATGGAACGACTTGGCTTAATCGGAAAGGTATCCACACGGATTAATGGGGCCCAGGCCGAGGGGTGCGCTCCCGTCACCGCAGCCTTTAAGGAAAAGCGAGATTTCATCCGACCGGTGAGACCCAAGACCATCGCCAAATCCCTGGCCATCGGAAATCCTGCAGATGGCTATTATGCCCTAAAGACGGTCCAAGAAAGCGAGGGTTACCTTGAGTCCGTGAGCGATCCGGAGATCATCGAGGGAATCCAGTTGCTGGCCAAGACCGAAGGGGTCTTTGCCGAGACGGCCGGTGGGGTCACCGTGGCAGTCTTGAAAAAGCTTGTCAGGGAGGGAATCATCTCCAGAAGGGATGTGACCGTGGCCTACATCACCGGCCATGGTCTTAAGACCCAGGAGGCCGTGGTGGGGACACTGGGGGAACCGGTTCGTATCGAACCCAGCCTGATGAGTTTTGAAAAGACCTTTAAGCTAAAGTAAATCATCTGGCCCAGATGGAAAGGAATAGCCCGATGGCGATCAAAGTCAGAATCCCGTCCCCCTTGAGAAAATTGACGAAGGGTCAAGGAGAGGTGGAGGTTCGTGGCCACAACGTATCCGAGCTCATCGAAACCCTGGAGACCAGCTATCCTGGGCTTAAGGAGAGGATCTGCGATGAGGAGGGGAATCTGAGACGGTTTATTAACATTTATATTAATGAAGAGGATATCCGTTTTTTGAAGGGCAAGGACACCCCGGTCAAGGAGGGAGATGAAGTCTCCATCATCCCCGCCATCGCGGGTGGTGCAGAAGTGAAAGGCGACCGCGTCACCAGCCTGAAGGTCCATATCACCTTCCCGGAAGACAAGATTAAGGAACCGATCATTTACGAGATCGGCAGGGAGTATAAGGTCGTCACCAACATCCGAAAGGCGGACGTGACCGAAAAGACGGGATGGGTGGATCTGGAACTTACCGGAGACCCCCATGAGGTGGAACGGGCCGTGGCGGGGCTGAAAAAGAAAGGGGTCAAGGTAGATCCGATCGAAAGAAATATCATCGAATGAGGCTGAATGACCGTTAAGTCCGTTTTGTCAGTTTAGTACGTTTTCTCCGTAAACAGACATAACTGACCTAACGGAATTAACGGACTTAACGAGGTACCGATGGACTTCACCGAAGAGCAAATACAGCGTTACAGCAGACACATTATCCTACCCGAGGTTGGGGGCAAAGGGCAGAGAAAACTCCGGGAGGCCAGGGTCTTCATCGTGGGCGCAGGGGGATTAGGTTCCCCCGCCGCACTCTACCTGGCCGCGGCTGGTGTGGGGACTCTAGGAATTATCGACTCCGATCGCGTGGATCTGTCTAACCTCCAGCGGCAGATTTTGCACACCACTCAGCGGGTGGATCTCCCCAAAGTAGTCTCTGCCCAAATGACGCTTAATGCGGTCAATCCAGACGTGGAGGTCAAGACCTACGAGGACAAGCTCCACTCCAAAAACATACTCGAGATCATCAAGGATTATGACATCATCTTAGATGGATCGGATAACTTTCCGACCCGTTTCCTGGTCAATGACGCCTGCTTTTTCCTGAGAAAGCCCCTGGTCTCTGGAAGTATTTTCCGGTTCGAGGGGCAGCTAGCGGTCATCAAGGCTTATGACGGAAATCCCTGCTACCGATGCCTCTACCCCGAGCCCCCCCCAGCGGGGATGATCCCAAGCTGCCAGGAGGCGGGTGTACTGGGGGTGCTGGCCGGGACGATCGGTGTCCTACAGGCTACCGAGGCATTAAAGGAGATTTTGGGAATCGGTAGTGACCTCTACAGGCGTCTCCTCACCTACGATGCCCTCTCGATGACCTTCCGTGAGGTCAAGACCCGAATGGACCCCAACTGCCCTCTTTGTGGGCCCAACCCTAGGATCACCCAACTCCTGGACTACGAGATTTCATGTACGATCTGAGAGTATCCGAGGAAGCCGCTACCTAGTCGATGGACGAACGCAGTTGAAGATACCCAAGCCGATAGTCGATCAGATCCTGGCCCACGCACGAGATACCTACCCAAACGAGTCGTGCGGGATCCTGGCCGGCAGGGACACGGTGCCCACTCACATCTACCACGTCAAAAATACAGACCCCAACCCCAGAGTCCGCTACCTCATGGATACCCAGGAGCAGTTCTGGGTCTTCAAGAACATGCGCCACAATGGGCTGGAGGTGATCGCCATCTATCACTCCCACCCCCACACCGAGGCCTATCCCTCTCCCACGGATGTAAGTCTGGCCTACTATCCGGAGGCCACCTACATCCTGACCTCTCTCCAAGACCCTCAGAACCCGATCCTGCGTGCATTTAAGATCAAGGACGGCAAAATCATAGAAGAGCCATTCGAGATTGTATAGGAATAGTTGTTACAGAACCGGCCGCGCAACGCCTTCTAAATGAGCTCGTCCAATCAGTAATTGTTACCCAGATTTATAGCCAGATCGATTCTCAACTCATTTCAGCTGTTCGGGTTTTCCCAACAAAAAGCCTTGGAAGAGATGGACTCCTATATCAGTCACTGCCTTGAATTCCTTTTCTGTTTCAACCCCTTCAGCTATAATTCCCTCAGTCGAATAGTTCCGTACAGCCAGTATCAAATCTCTCAAGAAGATTCTGAACGACTCGGATGACACACACTGTAAGATCGTCGATCGATCCAGCTTGATATAATTGGGGATCAGTTGGGAAATAAATGGCAACGAGATAAACCCCGCGCCAAAATTATCGATGGCAAATTTATAACCCTGCTCTCGCCACTTTCTTGCAATGTTCAGAGCATCTCCTATATTATGCAGGCATTCTGCTTCTGAAATCTCCAAGATCACCTCTACATCAGGGGGCTTGGGTTGCAGTTCAGTTTTGCTGAGCACTTTGAAATCAACATTAATAAATACTCTTTTTAAACCAGATTCTAAAGCTTTTTTAAGCTGGAGCTTAAAACAAAGGCACTTCAGTTCGGTAAGATGCCCAACCGCTTCATATCTTTTGAAGAGCTCAAGGATTTGTAGCTTACCTTGGGGATCACGGCTCAAGGCTTCATAGCCTAAAACCTGATTAGATCGGCTATCCACCACAGGCTGGAACACAACACTAATCGCATGTTCATCTAGAGGATATTCTTCTTTCCCAACGTGTATCTTATCTCCCCCTTTTTTTGCAATATATAAAGCCTGATCTGATAGCCGGATTAACTCATCCACACTTCGACCATGCTCTGGGTACAGGGCGACCCCGATACTCAAATCCAGGTCAAGTTGGAGCTGCTCGCTGATGGTGCGAATCCCTGCTCTGATGCGGTCTGCAGTAACTAGGGTCCCTTCTCGTGTGGCATTTGATAAAACCACCACGATCTCATCTCCACCCCAGCGGAAAATGAGATCCGTTCCCCGGGTAGATTCCAGGATGCTGCGGGCTACTGCCTTTAACGCCTCATCCCCTACCTGATGCCCTTGGGTATCATTAACGGTTTTGAAATGGTCAAGATCACAGAGCAGAAGTGCCAAGATGTGCCTATTTCGATCTGCCTGGGCGATCTCCTCTTTTATACGGTAGTTGAAATATCGGCGATTATACAGATTGGTGAGGGAGTCCCGAATAGCCAGCTCGGCTAAGGCCTCTTCCGCCCGCTTGCGTTCAATGGCATAACGCAGAATGCGTGAAAGTAGCTTGCCATCCACCTGGCTTTTAACGAGATAGTCCTGTGCACCTTTTCCAACAGCCTCCAACGCAAGTTTTTCATCATCGAAACCCGTCAGAATGACGATGGGTACTGCTGGCACTTGAGAGTGTACCCTGGTAAATGTGTCGAGCCCTTGGCTATCGGGCAAGGTGAGATCCAATAAGATCACAGCGATGTCCCCCTTGGCAAGGCGCTCCAGCCCTGCCTGGAGGCTGTTGGCAGATTCTAGGTTGAATGGAGGCCCATTTTCCTTGGACAGAATTCTCCTGAGAAGGTCTGTGTATTCAGGATTGTCCTCGATCAATAAGACTTTTATTTTAGGATCGCTTTCTTTGTTTATAATGGGGGAGGAACTGCTTGAGACTGGGTCATTATGCATCATCAGATGCTCCAACTTGGGGTTCCTAACTGCATGGGAATCTAGTTTCCCACCTCCCTCAAACCAGGCCCCATCATCGAATGGTGTGTTCTGGTTGATAAGTATAGCAGTAAACCCGAAACTGGCAACCTGAGCAATTACATTAAAAATCTTCCCTTATCAAGTAATCTGGTCAATAGCGGGGGGAACTCCTCCTGCATTTACCGCCCATATCAAAAAGCCCTTGGAAACTTCCCGAAGTGTGATTTGCAAATAATCCTTATAAGTAGTACATTCCATCTGGAAATCGACAAATTTAAACCCACTTTTTTGCCAAACAAACGCTCATCAGACAGGAAGACCGATGAGCATCCAGTGGCGGAATATAAGAATTTTACTTGGGAAGAGTTAGTAAATGAGCAGGACTTCTTCTCTTATAGTCGGTTGGTCGAGTTCTAATTATTACAGATTAATACAAATAAGGTGAGCACGCTATCTCTTTCGCTGGCAACGGGGGCAGTAGAAGGAGGGCTGGGCCTGCCTGGTGGGCCGACGGACTTGAATGATTCCGGTACAGCCTGACCGAGCACAGGGTTTTCCTGCCTTCCCATAGACCTTCAAAAACTGTTGGAACTGACCGGGCATTCCATAAAGAGAGCGAAAATCTCGGATTGTGGTGCCGCCTTTTTGGATGGCACGGCGTAAAACCCTCTTCATCCCAATAAATAGGTCCTCAAACCGGTCAGCGGCCAGGTGGGCAATTTTTTGTTCAGGATGGACCCCAATTTCAAAGAGGATCTCATTGGCATAGATGTTGCCAATCCCTGCTATGATGTTCTGGTTCATGAGAGTGGCCTTGATTCGGCCCTTGCCTCGGATCATCACCTCTCTGAATGTGGCCGCTCGGAGGGCCAGGGGATCCATCCCCTTTCGGATAGGCACAAGCGATCTCTGCATCAAAATCCTTCCAAATCGACGGGGGTCTCGGAAGTGAATCTCAAAGGGTCGGTCTACAAAGGAGATCACCGCGTGGGTATGGGCCAACCGCAAGACTCCCCGATTTCGTCTGAGGAGCTGACCACTCATGCCCAGGCGTATCGCGAGATAGCCAGTCTCTTGACCCTTCAGGAGGGTCAAAATAATATGTTTACCATGCCGGTGAACCCTTTGGATGATGGCCTTTTCATACCACGCCGGTTTTAGATCAGATGGCTTGCCGACGATCCCCGTGTGAAGGATCTCGATTCTCTCAATGCCTGCCCCACGGCAGGAACTCCTCAACGCTCTTGTGACCACCTCCGTCTCAGGCAGTTCCGGCATGTCGCTCCACCTCGCCCGGGGCATAGCGGCTCCTGGCCCCGAAGAGTCTGGCCCCCAATATCCCCACCTCATACAAGAGCGTGAGGGGAATTAGCATGAGCATCATGTTAAAAATGTCTGAGGTCGGCGTTAAGCTAGCAGCCACCACGGCATTGACGAGCAAGGCATATTTTCGATGATGGGCCAGGAATTGAGCGCTCATCAGCCCCATCCGGGAGAGCAGGGTCAAGACCAGGGGAAGTTGAAAAATCAGGCCAAAGGCCAGGTAAAATTTCAATGTAAAATCCACATACATGCCTATTGAGATCAGAGGTTTGATCCCCCGCTCTACCCCAAACCCTACCAGGAATTTCAGGGCAAAGGGCAAGGCTACATAAGCGCAGAAGAACCATCCCAACATAAAAAATAAGAGAGAGAGCAGGACAAATAACAGTGCATATCGACGTTCACGTCGATAAAGTCCGGGAGCGAGGAAGCGCCACAACTGGTACAGGACCACCGGCAAGGCGATGAGCAGCCCTGTGAAAAAGGCCACCTTGACGTGGGTCCAGAAGGCCTCCGTAGGAGAAAAGAAATAGACCTCTACACCCAAGGGTCTCTCTAGCCACTTCAGGACCGGCCCGGTCAGAAACAGAGAGAGGGCAAAACCCAGGCCGACAGCGGCCAAAGAAATGAGAAGGCGCTTGCGGAGTTCTTCCAGGTGGGCAGTGATCGGCATCCGGGCCTCTTCCGGGGGTTCATCCTGCTCCATGCCCTTTATCCTCTTTCGGTCGAGTCTCTTCAGGAGAAGAGATGTCCTTATTATCGGATATCCCTTTCTCAAGACCCTCCTTAAAATCTTCAGAGAGGTCTTGGGTCACCCTGCGAAATTCAGAAATCCACTTGCCGACCGTCTGTCCCAATTCCGGTAGCTTCCTCGGCCCGAAGATCAGCAGGGCTAACACAAAAATCACAATGAGTTCAGGCAGCCCGATGCCAAACATTGGAAAAGATCCCCCAAATCCTTTGCCGTGTTGAAGAAATTCCCCTATTCCAGATCCAGCGCCATCAGTACTGCATCTTCACGTGGATGGGTATAGTAATTGGGGCGGGCGGCAATGACTTGAAATCCGAACTTCTCATATAGCCTTCTGGCCTGATCGTTAGATTGACGCACTTCCAGGTGGATCTTCTTCACGCCGTGCTCCCGGCTGATGGAAATCGTCTCCTCAACGAGCCTGCTGCCAATACCCTTTCTCTTCCAGTCCGGGTGAACCGCCAGATTCATGATGTGAACCTCATTAAAGATCACCCAGAAACAGCAGTATCCCGCCAGCCTAACTTGCTCATCCCCGCCTGCCGGAGGGTCAAGCCTTGCGATCAAGAGCTTGGAAAAGGGATTATCCCTGAGTTCAGTCAGAAACATCCCCCTGGACCAGGGCGCGGAGAATGAGACTTCTTCGATCCGCATGACCTCATCCAGGTCCTTTTCGGTCATCCTGGAAATCTTAATTTTGTTTAAGGCTGGCCCTCCTTCATATGTGGGGGCCCGTGCGGCAACACAAGGAGAAAAGTCCTCCGATGCCCCCACGCCCCAGCCCGTCACTGGCCAAGCCAGATGCCGGGCTTTCATTTCCGAATTGACCTGGGCTCATACCGGCTGAGGTAGACAGGGATCAGAGAGGACACCTCGTTTTCTCCGTTCAAAAGCCGCTTCATTCCCAATTCGGCTACTATCGCAGGCGAGGGATAGGGGTCGATCCTGGAGACAAAAATCGCCTGATCCCCCAGTCGAACGCTCAACTCGCCTTCATAAAGGAGCGCCCCGTTCCCCAAGAAGAGGGTCGGGTCATGCAGCGCCACCACTTTTTCAAGCAGCCTTGCCGGGGTGATCGCCTCCTCCTCTGTGATCCGTTCAAGCCCGCCTTCCGCACTCGCCCTGAAAAGGGCAGCATAAACCTCTTGCCTCTTTGCATCCAGCATCGGACAGATAGAATACCCACGCATCCCGACTGCCGCGGAAGTCGCCAGAACTTCCAGGGTGGAGACCCCTACGACCGGCAGCCCTAAGCCAAAGGCCAGACCCTTGGCCGTGCTCACCCCGATCCGAAGCCCCGTAAAAGAGCCGGGGCCAATCGAGATCGCAATGCCCCCCAGATCCTGTGGAGTACAATCACTGTCCTTCAGGACCCGGTCGATCATTGGCATGAGCCGCTCAGAGCGGGATCGGGTAGCCTCAATACGGTACTCAGCCACCAATCCGCGCTCATCCAAAATAGCCACCCCGATCATCATCGTCGCCGTCTCGATGCCCAGGACCTTCATGGCTTCTCCTGATTATCCGGGGCTCGCAGGGAAAAGTCGACAGCCCCTAATTGGGGGTTCAGCTTGACCTCAGAATATTCCAGATTCATTTGATAGTCTTCCTGCGTCTCTGCCCTCACCCTTAGAGGCCTCCATTGACCTTCGATCTTTTGATAATCATCAAAAAAAATCGCCAGCCGCCGCTGACCTTCGGGGTCAAAGATCTCCTCCTTGACTAACCGGAAGTGGATCCGTTCAAGCCATAATTTTTTATAAAGAATCGCCCGAGAGTCCTGCAAAAGGAAAAGGTAAAGGATATAGACGGATTTATCTTTTTCAAGCGCCGAAATGAGGGCAGGATCAAGGTAAACCCCGCCACTCGCCCCCAGCACCTCCAAGAGATCACTCAACTTCAATAAGGCATGCCCTTCGCCAAAAAAGGGGAAAGATTCTATCCCCTCTGTCAGGGTTCGATCTTCACGTGGGAGATAGATCTGAACTTCCTCACCCCGGGTGAGCAGATCGAATACGGGTCGCCCCAGGAGATCAAGACCCTGAAGGCGCAGCTGATCTGGCCTTCGAAATAACAGGATCCCATAAAATGCTCCCTTCCCCGAAGGCATCTTCGCCTCCACCCTGAGCAGGGCCTTCAAGGTAGTGAGGTCCTGATAACGGCGGTCCATCAGTTCGAGCAACTCCTCCAGGCTGGCGTCTCCTGCCGGCCCCACCTCCACAACCGGGGCCGAGACCCGTTTGGTGCTGCAGCCAGAAAGCGCCAAGATCAGCAGGGTACACCCTAATCCGAACGCAGCGGTTCGTGCCCGGCCGCAGTCCAATAACTTGATCATGGCCGAGTGAACCTCAAGGCCTCCTGGATGTGCCGAACCCCGATCAACTCAATCCCCATCTCTTCCCCTATCTCAATCACATTTTTTGCTGGCAGGAGACACTTTTTAAATCCGAGTTTTCCCGCCTCCCGCACCCGGAGGTCTGCCTGGGTGATGGCTCTTACCTCCCCGGACAGCCCCACCTCTCCCAACACGATCATATCTGGGTCCACGGAATATTCACCGAGGCTAGAGGCCACGGCCACAGCGATCCCCAGATCCAAAGCCGGCTCGTCGACCCGGAGCCCTCCTGCCACATTGAGATAGACATCCTGGCTGCCCAAGAGAATCCCACCCCTCTTTTCCAACACGGCCAGCAGCAGCAAGACGCGGTTGGGATCCACCCCCACGGCCATCCGGCGGGGAAGACCAAAATGCGTAGGGCTCACCAGGGCCTGGAGCTCCACGAGGATGGGGCGGCTGCCCTCCAGGCTTGAGACCACGACCGAGCCCGAGGCCCCTTTGGGCCGCTCGGCCAAAAAAAGCTCGGATGGATTGAAGACCTCGCTGACCCCGCCCTCCTTCATTTCAAAAACCCCGATCTCATGGGTGGACCCGAAGCGGTTTTTGACGGCGCGGAGAATCCGATAGGGAGAACCGGCCTCCCCCTCAAAATAGAGAACGGTATCCACCATATGTTCGAGCACCCGAGGCCCGGCAATGGCCCCGTCCTTGGTCACATGGCCTACCAGAAAGAGAGCGATATTGGCCTTCTTCGTATAGTAAATTAAACGTGCGGCCGATTCCCGGATCTGGCTGACACTGCCCGGTGCTGAGGCAAGCTGCGAGGTGAACACCGTCTGAATGGAATCGATCACGACACAGGCGGGGGAGGTCTGCTGGAGGTGGTTAAGGATCTGTTCTAGTTCCGTCTCAGAAAGGATATAAAGGGCATCGGCACTAATCCCAAGACGCCGGCTGCGCAACTTGATCTGATGCGGGGACTCTTCACCGGAGACATAGAGGGCCTTCCTGTTCTGCCTCGCGATCTGAAAAAGGGCCTGGAGGAGAAGTGTGGACTTTCCAATGCCAGGATCTCCTCCGATGAGAACAGCCGACCCCGAGACCACACCCCCACCCAAAACCC
>DATECO010000277.1:0-8076 GCA_035286865.1 Nitrospiria bacterium
CAAATTCTGAGCAGGCTGCTCAAAAAGCTGCAGATGCGAGGCCACAGCCCCGAGGGCGACGCAGGCGTACGGGGGCAATCTACGTCGAGGAGACTGAGGGGCGAGAACGAAGCAGATGGACTTTTTCAGCAGCCTGTAAGATGCAAAAACTCATCATCGACACAAACATCTGGATCGACTGGATCAACCGGGGTGCTTACGAAGATCTCTTGCTGAACAAAGACATGGTGAAATACTTGAGCTCAATCGTCCTTATGGAGCTTTATGCTGGGGCAGATAAACCCAGGGACAAAAAGCAAGTGGATCAACTTGTGCTTGCTTTTCAACGCACCCACCGCATCATCAGCCCCTCGATCGAAAATTATCGGGAGGCCGGCCAAGTCATGGCGCGCCTCAAACACCGCCATGGTGTCCAGATCAAGAAAATGATAGGCCTTTCCCATGATATCCTGATCGCCCTGACCGCCAGAACTATCGGGGCTATGGTCGTCACAGCCAACCGACAGGATTTTGAGACCCTCCAAGGCCTATGTCCCTTTCATCTCCAGGTCGTCTGAACACAGGCCGCTTTCACAATCACTATAATAACGGGGTCAAAGTTTATTTTTTTTCCAGCTTTGCCAATGGCGCATTTCTCACTCGTCCCCGGGACTTACCCACCACGCACTGATCTAACGTGGCTTTTATGTGCGCAAGAAAACTTCTTGCCCGAATCGTTATTTATTCCTGACCGTGGTGATAAAAACCACTATGCCGGCAAGCAGGATCAGGCTAATTAGGCTAAAGGCTACGAGATATCCAAAGGCGGCGATCAACAGACCGGCCAGGATGGGACCTGAGGCATGGCCAATATCCATAATCGTCCCAAAAGCACCCATGGCGGAACCCAAGGATTGATTCCGGCAAAGATCTCCCACCAGGGCCGCGGTGGAGGAAGTCACGATGGCCTCTCCCAGGCCAAAGCCTGCGGCCAAAAGTAAGATGGATTGAAACCCGGTCACCGCCGGGATCATGGCAAAGGTCAGGGCGCAAGCCAAGAGGCCCAGGATGATCAGTGGCCTTCTCCCCATCCGATCGGACAACCTCCCCATCATGGGCTTGGCCACTAAATTGGCCACTCCTTGTATCCCAAACAGGAGTCCCACTTGGGCCGCCGAAAGGCCTATCTCAATCCCATAGATCGGCAGGAAGGCCATCAAGGCCCCGCCTGCCAGCATCTGGACGGCTTCCATCGCACTGGTCACCAGGATCCTGGAGTCACTCGCCACTCCCTTGAGTTCTTCTCGAAATCGCAGGGTCATATGTGGAAACCTCACCTGATCTCGTGGCTTCAGGCGTTCACTTCCCACCGGGACTCCAACCGCCAAGAAAAGGGGCAAGAGTCCGATCAGACCGCATACTGAAAAGGCATATGAAAATCCTGCAAGCCCGAGTAGATATCCCCCGGCCATCGGACCCAGTAGTTTTCCAACCTGCGTGCTGGATGAATACCACCCCAGATACTCTCCCCGATTACTGGGATAGAGATCGGCCACGATGGCCATCGCCACTGGTGCGAAGAGGGCCGTGGCCAGCCCATGGATGGAACGAACGAGAATAAGCTGCCAGATCTGATGAATGAATAGATAGACAAAGGGCATCAGTGAAAAAATCAGTACCCCCGCCAATAAGACCACCCGTCGACCCACAATGTCCGCAGCGATGCCTGACGGGAGCTTCACAAAGATCCCGGTAATGGTGGAGACTGCTACAATGAGGCCGATGAGTTCAGGGGCTGCCTCCAGATCTTTTGCAAATAGGGGGAGCACTGGAGTCCGGATCAGGTTATAGCTAAAATAAGTCAGAAGCCCGATAATACAAAGAAAAATAAATGGTCGCTTAAATGAAATATTACGCATTGATCTTCAGACCAAGAGCTGCTAGACTACGGCTGATTTTTTCATCCCACAAACAATCGATTAACCCTTTATCACACGATGGAAACAGGTGGGGCAGGGCATCATGTGATGATCAATAGCCCGCGCCTCTTCTGCCTCATCCGCCTGAGGCGGAGAACCCGCGCGGGCTCGCTTCTCCGCTAATCAGGAAGGAGGGTGAGCCCTATGCCGCTTTATGAATATCAGTGCCAGGACTGTGAGAAACTTTTCACAGTTGCACTTTCCCTGGCTGGCCACAATCATGCGAAGGTCCAATACACTGGCTGTGGTAGCAAGAATGTGGAACAGGTCATCTCAAGCTTCTTTGCCAAGACAGACAGCAAAACCTAATCGTCTTTAAAATGGGTTTTTTATAATACTGGCTTGCAGGAGTGAGGTCTGATCCTAAAAGTGAACCCTCAGCAATGGCATGGCATAGATGACCTCACGATCCCTTGATGGGTTAGACGAATACTTACGGACGATCTGTGGTACGGGTAGATGCCAGGTCGTCCGCGACCCCTCGACCTCGGCAAAGGCCTGGGTAGCTGAATAGATCCCGTAAGCTGTACCTCCAATAACCCCAACGCCCGCACCAATAGCAATGTAGTTCAGATGATCCTCTGCATCATCTATGTCAAAGAGAATTGCTGCTACGCCCACCAGGGCACCCGCCAGGCCGCCATAGAAACCGTCTCTGAAAATATCCGCCACGGCAGGATCCTGGGCGTACCCAACCCCGGACAATGTGAATAATAGAATTCCCAACCCTATCCCATACCGTAGCAGTTGAATCATGTGTCCCCCCCAGGTTCGCGCACAGAGCCAGAGGTCCGCTTAATGCGGAGAGGCCGTGTAGCCTTCCATTAAGAGGTCAGGGCCGATCCGCCTGATCCTGAGATCCCGAATGGGAATTGCGGCTGATAAATGCCGGGGTGAGATTCCCCCAATGGAGCCCTTCGCATCCTGGCCCCCTATAATTCGGGGGGCGATCAGAAACAAGACTTTGTCCACGATACCCTGGCGAATGGCCGAGGCATTCAGTTCGGATCCGCCTTCAATCATGACAATCATCACCCCCATCTCCCACAGAACACGCATCAGGTCTGAGAGATCCACATGACCTTGTCGTTCCTTCACCACCAACACCCTGACTCCCCGATCCTCCAGTTCCCGGATACGGGCCTGAGAGGCCTGAGAGGTGGTCGCCACAACAATCTTCTCACGCAGGGACTGCTGCATTACCTGGGCATCCAGGGGAATGCGAAGGGTACTGTCCACCACAATGCGCAAAGGCTGCCTTGCCGTCTTCACCCCTGTCCTGGCTGTCAGGCGGGGGTTATCCCGCAACAGGGTACCGACCCCGATCATCACGGCATCTACCTCGGCACGCAATCGATGGGTATAGGCCCTTGCCGGCTCCGAAGTGATCCAGCGGGACTCCCCCCCAGCCGTGGCAATCTTCCCATCCAGGCTCTGCGCGGCCTTTAGAATGACGAAGGGCCGCTCTTGAGTCATGTACTTTATATAGGCCTCGTTGAGCCGTGAAGCCTCATGTTGCAGAATCCCTTCCTGTAGTAGAATACCAGCATTTTTAAGCTCCCTCAAACCCCGACCACAAACCCGGCGATTAGGGTCACGCATGGCCACGACCACTTTCCGGATTTTATTCTGGATCAGGGCCCTGGTGCAGGGCGGGGTTTTCTTGTCGATGTGGCAGCAGGGCTCAAGATTGGTATAGAGCGTCGCGCCTGAAACTTTACCGCCGGCGGCCTTTAAGGCGACAACCTCGGCATGGGGCATCCCCGGCCCTTGATGATAACCCTGACCGATGATCCTGCCACGCCTCACGATCACCGCCCCTACCATGGGATTGGGACTCGTTTTCCCCCTCCCCCTGGCCGCCAGTCTCAAGGCCTGGCGCATGTAGATCTCATCAGTCATAAGCCTTAAGCGTGTCTTTGCGGCCCCTCGTCTTTTCCGTGAGCGCGGCTTGAGCGGCCGCGAGGCGTGCAATGGGCACACGATAAGGTGAGCAGCTCACATAGTCCAGTCCGATCCGATGGCAGAACTCGACGGACGTGGGCTCCCCTCCATGTTCCCCACAGATGCCAATCTTGAGGTCCGGGCGAGTCGCTCGACCTTTCTCCACCCCCATCCTCATCAGAAGCCCGACTCCTGCCTGATCAAGGGCCACAAAGGGGTCCCCTGGGAGAATACCCTCATCCACATAAAAAGGGAGAAACTTACCCGCATCGTCCCGACTCAAACCGAAAACGGTCTGAGTCAGGTCATTCGTCCCAAAGGAGAAAAATTCAGCCTCTCGAGCGATCTCGTCCGCCACCAGTGCGGCTCGAGGAAGTTCGATCATGGTCCCAAAAGAGTACTTGAGTTTTATCCCAGATTGCCTCAGGACCTCATGGGCCACCCGAATCAACAATTCCTTCAGCCGCTGAAGCTCCTTCACATCAGCCACCAGCGGGATCATCACCTCGGGAAAAACCCGCACTCCATTTTTGGTAAGCTCGCAGGCCGCCTCGAAAATGGCCTTTACCTGGGTCTCGTAGATCTCCGGATAGGTGATCCCTAGGCGGCAGCCCCGATGGCCCAGCATTGGATTAAACTCATGGAGGGTCCTGTTTTTATCTCTTAACACATTCAGAGGAACACCCATGTCACGCGACAATTCCTCCAATTCCGCATCGCTATGGGGTAAGAACTCATGTAAGGGCGGATCCAAGAGCCTGATCGTGACCGGGAGACCCTCCATTTCCTTGAAGATCTCGAGAAAATCACTGCGCTGCATGGGCAATAGCTTGGCCAGGGCACGCTTGCGCTCCTCCACTGAATTGGCCAGGATCATCTCCCGGACGGCCTTGATCCGATTCCCCTCGAAGAACATATGTTCGGTCCGGCAGAGGCCGATGCCCTCCGCACCGAAGGCCCGGGCCACCTTGGCGTCGTGTGGCGTGTCGGCATTGGCCCTGACCTTGAGACGCCTGGTATTGTCGACCCACCCCATCAGGGTCTGAAACTCCCGACTTAAGACCGGCTGGATCAGGGGGGCCTCCCCCAGGATCACCTCGCCGGTGGAACCATTCAAGGTGAGCAACTCACCCTCCCGCACCGTCACCCCGTTGACTGTAAAAAGCTGTTTTTCCTCATCAATATTGATGGCACCACATCCAACCACACAGCACTTACCCATCCCTCGCCCCACCACGGCCGCATGGGAGGTCATCCCCCCACGGGCGGTCAGGATCCCCTGGGCTGCATGCATTCCCCCGATATCCTCCGGGGAGGTCTCGGTCCGGACCAGGACCACCCGCTCCCCGCGCTCGGCCATCCGTTCCGCAGCCTCTGCCGTGAACACCACCTTCCCCACCGCCGCCCCGGGCGAGGCCGGCAGCCCCTTGGCAATAGTTTGAACCGGGGCCTTGGGGTCAATCATTGGGTGAAGGAGTTGATCTAATTTCTGGGGATCAATGCGCTGAATAGCGGTCCTTCGGTCAATCAATTTTTCCTTGACCATATCAACCGCAATCCGAACAGCCGCAGCGGTAGTACGCTTGCCCACCCGGGTTTGAAGCATATAGAGCTTCCCCTCTTGGATGGTAAACTCAAGGTCCAGCATATCCCTGTAGTGCCGCTCCAGTTTTTTATAAATGACCTGAAGGTCACGGTAGGCCCCAGGGATCTTCTCGCCCAGAGCCGAGATGGGCAGCGGGGTTCGTATCCCCGCCACCACATCCTCGCCCTGAGCATTGAGTAGAAACTCTCCAAAGAACCGCCGCTCGCCGGTGGAGGGATCCCGGGTGAAGGCCACCCCCGTCCCGCTGGTCTCACCCATATTCCCAAAGACCATGGCGACCACATTCACCGCGGTGCCCCAGCCATCAGGGATGTTATTCAGTCTGCGATAGGTCACCGCCCGGGCCCCGTACCACGAGTTGAAGACGGCATTGATGCCCAAACGCAACTGCTCGAATGGCTCCTCGGGGAATGAAGAACCCGTCTCCCGGGCCACGAGGGACTTGAACTGATTGGCCAAGTCCTCAAGGGCCTCCTCGTCCAGTTGGGTATCCTGCTCCACACGCACTTCACGCTTTTTGGCCTCTAAAAGCTTTTCAAACCTTTCCCTTTTCACTTCGAGAACGATGCTCCCAAACATGCCGATAAAACGTCGGTAGGCATCATAGGCAAAACGGCGATTGTGCGTCTTGCGGGCAAGTCCTTGGAGCGTCCGCTCATTGAGCCCAAGATTGAGGACGGTATCCATCATGCCCGGCATGGAGGCCTTAGCGCCGGACCGAACCGAGACCAGCAGGGGTTTATCCGGGTCACCGAAATAGGCCCCCATCGATCGCTCCACTCGTTTCAGATTTTTTAAGACCTGATTCCACATCCCACTGGGATATTGGCGTCCTTTGCTAAAGTACTCTACACAGGCTTGAGTCGTGAGGGTGAATCCTGCCGGAACCCGTATGCCAAGATTCGTCATCTCGGCCAGGCCAGACCCCTTTCCCCCTAACAGGTCCTTCCAGCTTCCACGGCCCTCGGCCTTTCCATCCGCAAAAAAATAGACGTATTTCTTAACCGGCATCTTCACCGCCCCCAAAAATAAAAGGCTAAACCAATGCGCATCAGATTGTCTGGTTCTATTAATTCACTTTGTCTCCACCACAATATGGGAAAAGTCAGCAAATCGTCTAAAAAGGTCACACACCCCCTTGAGCAGGGCCAGCCGATTGTTCCGAATCGCCAGGTCCTCATCCATCACAAAGACCTTAATAAAAAAGGCATCGATGGGCCCGCGCAAGGCGGCCAGCATTTCTAAAAAGTCTTCGTAACGGTGCTCCTCGATCAAGACCCCTGCCCTGGCCGTGGCTTCCTCACACTTTGTAAAAAGCTCACGTTCGATGGGCTCCTTGAACAACTCCATGCGCACCTGGACCGAAAAGTTTTCCGGGACAATACGGGCCGCTCTTTTGTAGACCACCATCAGGGGTTCAAATTCCGGTCTCTGGTGAAAGAGCACCAGGGCCACAATACGCCTGTAGGCTGTTGCGATATTATCAAACTCATGCAACAGTACAGCATCCACCAGGTCAGAGCGATAGGATCCTTCCCGGAACCACGCTGCCCCCACCTCCTGATCCTTACCCTCCGTGGCCCGGGCCCTGAGAAATGACTGCATCCGCTCCCGTAAGAATATAATGACCTCTCCCGCACACTGATCGGGATCTCCCTTGATCTTGTCCTTTAAGAGGGAAACTGAGACCCTGACCAGATCCCTTAGGGATAACTTCAGAAATATGCTATCAATCAGAATCCGCACCACCCCCTGACCCTGACGACGCAGCCCGTAGGGATCTTCCGAGCCGCGTGGAAGCAGCCCAATCCCAAAACACCCGGTAATCGTATCCAGCTTATCCGCTATGGCCAAAAATTTTGAGGTCGGGGTCTTAGGCATCCAGGGATCACTTGCAGACCGGGGGAGGTAGTGTTCAAAAATGGCCCTGGTAATTTCCTCTCCCTCTCCTTGTATTCTGGCATACTCCCTGCCCATCACCCCCTGAAGTTTTGGAAATTCTCGGACCATACCGGTGAGAAGATCCGCCTTGCAGAGCCGGGCCGCCCTTCGAAGCATCTCCAGACAGGAAGGGTCCAGCCCCTCGGACAGATAGGAACCAAGGGCGATGAGCCGTTGCACCTTTTCATAAACGCTTCCGATTCGGTCATGAAAGATCACCCCCTTGAGTCCTTCTACCCGTTGATCTAAGGGGACCCGCTGATCCTCCTCAAAGTAGAAACGGGCGTCCTCAAGTCGAGCCCTTAAGACCCGCTCATGCCCGACCAGGATATCCCCCATCGCCTTGGCCTTCACGTCGACAATACAGATAAAATAGGGAAGGACATGCCCGTCAGATGCATGGATTGCAAAATATCCCTGCTGTTCACGCATCACATTGATGAGCACCTCCCCCGGCAACTTCAGAAAATGGTCCTCAAAACGACCACACAGGGCTACTGGATACTCCGCCTGAAAGGTGTTTCGCTCCAGCAGCTCCTCGTCTTCCTCAACCCGGCCCTTCTTGGCCCGGGCCAGTGAAATGATCTGCTTTTCGATGATGGACCTTCGCCGAGTCTGATCCACAAC
>DATECO010000278.1:0-17558 GCA_035286865.1 Nitrospiria bacterium
CCCGTGCCGGGAACAATGCTTAACGGTTCATCTCGGTATGCGTCTTTTCCAAGTTTTCAAACCTAGTAAATTTATCGAAAAACTTTAGCCTGAGGGTCCCCACCGGGCCATTTCTCTGCTTCCGGATCAACACCTCAGAAATCCCCTTCTCTTCCGTCCTCTCGTTGTAGACCTCATCCCGGTAGAGAAAGATCACCAAATCCGCATCTTGCTCGATTGCACCTGATTCACGGAGATCAGACAGCATGGGTCTTTTATCGATACGCGACTCCACGGCCCGGGAAAGCTGGGAAATGGCGATTACCGGGATGGCCAGTTCCTTGGATAGGGCCTTTAACGACCTGGAAATCTCCGAGATCTCCTGCTCACGGGTCTGCGCATCCCCCCGGCCGCGAACCAGCTGGAGATAATCCACGATCATCAGGCCCAACCCTCGTTCGGCCTTGAGCCGTCTGGCCTTGGCCCTCATTTCCAGGATAGAAATGGCAGGTGCATCATCGATATAGATCGGGGCCTCGCTAAGCCTGCCTGCCGCCGCCGTCAGCCTGGGCCAATCCTCATGGCCAAGATAACCCGAGCGTAACTTATTCCCGTCCACCCAGGCCTCGGAGCAGAGCATCCTCAGGACTAACTGTTCTTTGGACATTTCCAGACTGAAAATCCCTACCGTTTCTCCTTTTTCTATGCCCACATGCTGGGCCACACAAAGAGAAAATGCGGTCTTCCCCATCGATGGCCTGCCGGCCACTACGATCAGATCACCCGGATGCAGACCCGCCGTGAGATCATCCAGATCCACAAAACCCGTTGGCAGGCCCGTGACCTTCTCCTTTTTTTCGTAACGTCGCTCAATGATCTCAAAACTGTCCTTAACGATGTCCTTAATTGAGATGAAGGCGGGACGGATTTTCCTTTCCGAAATACTGAAGATGTGGCGTTCGGCGTCATCCAACAGGTCCTCTACCTTTTCATTCTCCTCGAGACCCCGGGTCACCAGGTCTGTGGACACCTGGATCAGATTTCGAAGCAGTGCCTTCTCACGGATAATCTTGGAGTGATGCTTGACATTGGCAGCGGTAGGAACCTGGTTTACAAGCGCAGTGAGATAGGCAGCCCCACCCACCTGTTCAAGTTCATTTTTTTGCCTTAGCGCTTCGGTGAGCGTGATCAGGTCAATCGCCTCACCGCGTTCGCTGAGATCGAGCATCGTCCCAAAGATTCGTCGGTGGGCCTCTTTGTAGAAATCAAAGGGTGAAAGGATCTCCAGGGCCTTGTTCATGGCCTGATTCTCCAACAAGATGGCCCCGAGCACGGATTGCTCCGCCTCAATATTCTGCGGCGGTAATTTTTGCAGAAATAAATCTGTTGTCCCCATACGAATACTCCCCTCGCGTTAGGCCCGTAAGATTATCTTAGGCAAGATGCCGGCCGCTGGACAGTTTATCTGCCAGCTTGAGGAGTTGCCCCATCTTCACTTTCCTTTTTACCCCTGTCTCATAGTTAATCCAGGCCGCCTGGACCCCGTCAAGATCCTTAGCTCCCTTCACCGGCCTGCGCAATTTAGGCCAATGGATAGGCTCCAGCAGAATCGCATGTGCCACCTTGAGAAGCCTCGACTGCTCCAGATCAGCCCCAATATTCTCCCTCCGCGTAACTCTCCGGATCACGCTCAGCCCTTTTTGTCTCAGCATCTGACAGAGCCTAATCCCATTGCCGGAATTGCCCCCGCAATCGATCAAAAGGATATCAGCAGCCAGGGCAGGCACAGCCGAGCGGTCCGCCGCTTTAAGCGGATAATTCAGGGCCCGCTGGAGGCGATCCACATGCAATGCAAAACCCGTGGAGGGTAGGTCTTCACCAAACTGTGCGATGAGATGATCGTACCGTCCCCCTCCCCCCAGTTCATATCCGACACCCTCCGCGAACACTTCAAAGACCATCCCGGAATAATAGCCGAACCCCCGCACCTCGCTCAAATCCACGAGAAGTTTATCTGACAGTCCATACTTTTTCAAGAGCCTATAGATTTCCTGAAGACGGGCCAGGGCGTCCAGGCTAGCCTGCGCACCCGATCCCCCTAATCCTGAGGGGAATGAGGAGGTTTTTACAAGCCGCCGGGCCCTGTCAAAAACATCCTCCTGGCCGAATAATTCAAGGAGACCCACAATCTTCTGGACCTGTTCCTTCTCAAAGGCAAGGCCCTCGAGGATCTGAACCAGTCTGGCGGCATCTCTCCCAGCCACCGCCTTCTGGATCTGAAGGTGTTCCTTCTCAGGGACGCCCATCTCCTGCAGAAGGCCCTTAAAGAATCCGATCTGCCCAATCGCAATGCGAAATTGGGTGAGTCCGAGTTGTTTGAGGACTTCCACCACCAGGGCAATGACTTCGGCATCTGTCTCCGCATCCTGCGGTCCTATTAGTTCTGCTCCAATTTGCAAAATTTCTCGCTCACGACCAGCGTGTTCCTCCTCGTAACGAAAGACATTTGCGCTATAGCATAGGCGAATCGGTTTGGGGTGCTCGGCCATCAGCAGTGCGACCATCCTGGCAATCTGAGGGGTAACATCCGGTCTGAGGATCATCACACGGCCATTTGAGCGATCCACAAACTTGTAACTCTTCTCGATGAGTTCCGGTTCCAGACCCTTGGAGAGAACATCGAGGTACTCAAACAGAGGAGGGATGACTTCCTGATAGCCCCAGAGCCTAAACACCGAAAGGGCGGTCCTCTCAATAGCCCTTTGCCTGGCGGCGGCCTCGGGAAGGAGAACCGTCATCCCCTTCGGCAAAAGGGATGATTCATTTTCTGTAAAGCGAGTCATAGCTTGGAAATAGTGAAGAGTGATCAGTGAAGAGTGATCAGTCCCCTATTAGGCTCACTGTTCACTGCTCACTGCTCACTTCCTTTTGCATTAGAGCTTGATCTGCTTGGCCGAGAGAATATGGGGCAGTTTCTTGATCTCCTGCAGCAGATCAGGGGTTACAGAGGCGTCAATACCGATTACCGAGATGGCCTTACCTCCTGGCTTTTCACGGCCCAACTGCATGCTGGCAATATTGATCTGATGCCGGCCCAGGAAATTACCGAGACTCCCGATCACGCCTGGTTGATCTAGGTTAGACAGGACAAGCATGTGGCCCTCCGGAACCACCTCGAGTGGGAACCCATTTAGGTCTACAATGCGAGGGTCTTTCCGCCTGTAAAGTGTCCCGCCGACGCGCACTACCCCCTTTCCGGCTTGAAGCTCCAGAATAATCAGGCTGGTAAAATCCCCGGCGTCCGTACTCCTTGTTTCCTTAATCTCGATGCCACGCTCCTTGGCAATGACCGGGGCATTCACGTAATTGACGCTATCTTCCAGGATGGGGTTGAGCAACCCTCTCAAGGCGGCGACGGTAATCGGTGTGGTGGCCAGGTTGGCCACATCTCCACGATATTCAATGGCAACCTTCTCGAGCCCCCCTTCAAGGACCTGGGCCGCGAAGGCCCCCAGTTTTTCGGCCAGGATCAGATAGGGGCGCACCGCAGGAAGAATATCAGCCGGAATAGAGGGCAGATTCACCGCATTTCGGATCACCCCATGAACCAGATAGTCCACGATCTGTTCAGCAATGGCCAGGGCGACGTTTTCTTGGGCCTCGGTCGTGGCGGCACCCAGATGCGGAGAGCAAATAAAGTTATCCAGGGTGAGCAGAGGATTTTGGGAATCCGCAGGCTCCTTTTCAAACACATCAAAGGCAGCCCCGGCCACCTTTTTGGCCACCAGTGCCTGATAGAGGTCTGCCTCATTCACAATCCCGCCCCTGGCACAATTCACAATTCTTACACCGTCCTTCATCTTGGCAATACTCTGGGCATTGATCAGATTTTTGGTCTCAGGCGTCAACGGAGTATGTATCGAGATAAAATCAGAGCGTCTGAACAGATCCTCCAATGTAACCTGTTCGATTCCCATCTTTTTGGCTCTGTCCTCCGAAAGATACGGGTCAAAGGCAATCACATTCATCATAAAACCCTGGGCCAGCTTGGCCACATAGCCGCCGATCTGACCCAGCCCGATCACCCCCAAGTTTTTATTGTAAAGCTCCACGCCCATGAACTTTTGCTTTTCCCATCGTCCGGCCTTCACCGATGCCGTGGCTTGTGGAATTGCCCTTGCCAGAGAGAGCAGCAGGGCCATGGTGTGTTCGGCCGTGGTAACCGTGTTTCCCCCTGGCGTATTCATCACCACAATGCCACGCCGGGTCGCTGCGTCAAGATCCACATTGTCCAGGCCTGAACCAGCCCGACCGATGACCTTGAGCCGCCCCGCTGCCTCTATCACGGCTGATGTGACCTGGGTCCCGCTCCGGATCACGAGACCCTCATATCCACCCATCTCGCGGATCAGCTCCTCTGGGGTCAGCTTGGTCCTGACCTCCACCTGCAATCCCCCCCTTTTCAGGACCTCGATCCCCTGCGGCGAGAGATGATCACTGATGAGAACTTTCATGCTTCTCCAAAATAGCTATAAGCCCAAAGCTGGAAGCTCAAAGGTAAGTGAAGGTGAACAGGGCCTCTTTTCATTCAGCCTTGAGCCTTGAGCTTTCTTACTTCTTTAAAAGAATTTCCTCGGCCACTCCCACACCCGTTCCCAGCTTCACCGGATAGCCCATGCCCTTCAGGACCATTTCCACAGCAGAGACGGCTGTGATCACATCAAAGGTCTGTGCATAACCCATGTGCGCGATACGAAATATCTTTCCCTTCACCTCATCCTGCCCACCGGCTGCGGTCACTCCGTATAGTTCCCTTAAGTTTTTATAGATCTTTTGCCCATCATAACCTGCTGGCGCCAGGACCGCTGTTATCGAATCGCTTGGGGAATCCTTCGCAAACAAACAAAGTCCAATTGCCTTCATGGCCTCACGAGTGGCTTGGCTTAGCAGACGGTGTCTCTGAAAAATATTCTCCAGCCCTTCCGCTTTAAGAAGTCTCATCACCTCTGCGAGACCGATAATCAGGGAGACAGCCGCGGTATAAGCGGTCTGATTTTTGGCCAGGTTCTCCCTTTCCTTTTTGAAATCAAAATAAAACTTCGCATTGCGGGTCACCTCGGCCTTTCGCCATGCCTTTTGGCTGATCGAGACAAAGGCCAGGCCGGGCGGCAACATAAAAGCCTTTTGCGAACCCGCCACCACCACATCCAGACCCCATTCATCCACGCGCAGGTCAAGCGCCCCCAGCGCGCTGATCGCATCCACCACCATGAGGGTTTCAGGATACGATCGAACAATTCGGGCAATGGCCTGTGTGTCATGGGCTACCCCCGTGGAGGATTCGCTGGCCTGGATATAGACGCCCTTAATGCTGGAATCCTTCGACAGGGCCCTTTGGACTTCTTCCGGATCAACAGCCTGGCCCCACTCGACTCTGATCTCCTCCACCTTAACCCCGTAGGCATTGCAGATCTTTGCCCAACGCTCACCGAACTTTCCCCCGTTGACCACCAAGGCCTTCTCCCCAGGGGACAAAAAATTCGAGACCGCTCCCTCCATTCCGCCCGTGCCGGTGGCAGCCAAGATGATCACTTCCCCCCGGGTTTGAAACAACCACTGAAGGTCCTGTTTGACCTGTCCCAATACCTCAGCAAATTCCGCCGCCCGATGGTGGATCATGGGGCGCGCCATCGCTAAAAGGACCTCAGGTGGGACCGGCGTCGGTCCCGGGGCCAGCAGGTACTTTTTCAGCATAAAGATTGCTCCCTTTTCCCTGTTGCCCTGTAGATACCCACGGGCAGATCCCGTGGCACTTATAAACAACAGGTTTTGCTCAACCTCGCTTCCGGCTTGCGCCGACCGTGGGTATCTACCCAGCAAGCACAGCGAGCGAGAGGGGGAGGCTCCAAAGGCTTTGCCTTTGGAGGGGGCGACGCAAGCCCCTCTGATAGAGAAGATCGCACACTCGATTCTCCTTGAAGTACAATTTTTTTATAAACTATCACAACCCTATAGACCTGTCAAGCTCAAGACAGAGAGCCATTATCCCACCGATTGAGGCATCAACAGGGCGAGCATTGACAATCTCTCGAGCAGGATGTTAGATTATGCCAAGGGGAATAAGAAAATGAATAAGAGAAGGTTGGGAATTCTACTTTCTACCCCGCCTCAACACCCTAATCTTAAAACCACCATCCGTCTAGCTGAGGCCGCACTTTCACAGCAAGTGGATGTGTACCTGTATCTGGTGGATGATGGAGTGTATGCCCTCAACAATGATCAACTGGTCGGTCTGGCACAACAGGGAGTTAAGTTATTTGCCTGCGCCTATGGGGCACAGCGGCGTGGGATTCCTGTGAGTGAGAAAGCCAATTTCTGCGGCCTGGTGGTCTTCTCTGATCTTGTCAAGGGCTGTGATCGCTTTATCGCCCTGAACTGAAAACATTAATTCCGTGCTTTCCAGTTTGCTCCTTATTTCCTTTTGACGGGATTAGCGGAACCCATGGACTGAGAGACTTAACAAACGAAATATGGACAAAGAAGTTGTTGTTCTAATTAAAAGTAGCCCCCAGGAGAGTCATCGCCCCGTGGAGGCGATCAGAATTGCCCTGGGTCTGCTCAGCGGGGAGCACAAGGTCAGTCTGATTCTTATCGACAAGTCCTTGCTCCTGCTTGGAGATGAGGCAGAGGACCTGATCGATGGAGAAGAGCTGGGGAAATATCTTCCTCCTCTCAAGGAACTGGGCCAGACCTTTTACGTGGAAAAGGAAGCCCTGGAAAGAACTAAGCTGGCGGATACTGATTTCAAGATCAAACCGCTGTCGATCCAGGAAATCTCGAAGTTGATTGCCCAAGCGCACTGTCATCTCATTTTTTAATGAATATCAACCTATGAATCGGATTCTTCATATCCTCAAGGAGTCGCATACTCCCATCGCCCTGGAGATAATCAGGCAAGAGGCCAAAGTTCCTCAGCAAGAGGTCATTATCCTCCTCATCCAGGAGGCCGTCACAAACGCACAGCCCCTCAATAATTCCTTAAAGACCTATGTCCTGAAAGAGGATCTAGAAGAAAGGGGCCTCACCTCTCCACCCAAGGGAGATTACAGATTGATCGATTTTCAGGGGATGTTAGATCTCCTCTACCGGGTGGATAAGATCGTCACTTGGTAGGTTTTTTAAACTATCTCTGATAACTTGAGGCCATTAGCGGCCAGAGCCTTACCCTTGAGATGCCTTGTACTCCTCCAGCCAGGCCATCTGTATTGCTTCAAGGATAGACTCGTTGGATTTCTTAGGATCGTCTACAAACCCGGAGAGTTCTGTGACCCAACGGTGCAGCTCTGTAAATCTCACCGAGAGGGGATCTATATTCGGGTACTTCTCCGAGAGTGCAATCGCGATATCTTCTGTATCATTCCAGGTCAGCATCATCCTTAGTGATCCACCTTCCTTAATGGCCGCCGACCCTGAAGGTTTGGCCGGTCTGCGGAATCTCCACAACCACATCACCTGAGATCTTGGCCTGGCAGGCTAGCCGCGAGCTCAGGGTCAGTCCATCGGCCTCGTCGAGCTGGTCTTCTTCATCGATCTGCATGGGGCTAAGGTATTCCATCCCCTCTCGAATGATCACATGGCAGGTGCTACAGGCGCAGTTTCCACCGCAATTGTGTTCCAGATCAATTCCGTTCTTAAGTGCAATTTCTAGGAGGTTCGTCCCTTTCTCGGCCTCGACGCTCTTGTTAAAAGGCAGAAAGGTCACCTTATAGGTTTTCTCCTCTCGCTGAGATTCACTTGCTTTTTTAATTTCTTCGTCCAACTTTACTTCCATGGATATATCCTAACCCAGCTTTTTGCCTTTTAGTGTTGTCTTAACCACCCGCTCCATCATGAGTTCTGCCAAGTGATGAGTCACTTCATCCAGTTGCTTAATCCTTTCTCGGATCAGGTTGTGATCCTCTCCTCCCCGCGCCACCTTTAACTCTTCAAGGGCCTTCTGAATCTGACTGATTTCTTCCTCGCCCATGAGATCTCTCCCATCGCGGAGGGCCTTTTCGGTGTGCATGATAATCGAATCTGCTTCGACCCTGAACTCGATCAGCATCCGCTGTCTCACATCACTCTCGGCAAATTGATAGGACTCCTCGATCATCCGCTCAACCTCGGCCTCGGTCAAGCCATAGGTCGGCTTCACCTCGATGGACTGCTCCTTCCCACTACGTAGCTCCTTAGCCATCACTTTGAGTATTCCGTTCGCATCGATCAGAAAGGTCACCTCGATCCTGGGCGCCCCCGCCGGCATGGGATCAATATCCTTTAACAAAAACCGGGCCAGGCTCCTGTTATCCTTGACCAGTTCTCGCTCGCCCTGCAAGACATGGATATCCACGGTGGTCTGCCCATCCACAGAGGTTGTAAAAAGTTCCTTGGCTGTGGCTGGAATAGTGGTATTCCGAGAGATCAGAACACTCATCACCCCACCTAGCGTTTCGATGCCCAGTGAAAGGGGTGTCACATCCAGCAGGAGCATATCTTTGATCCCACCTGATAAGATATCTGCCTGAATGGCCGCCCCCAACGCCACCACCTCTTCAGGATTCAGCTCGCAGTGGGCAGGCCTTCCAAACAACGCTTCCACCTCTCTTCTGAGCATCGGGATCCGGGTTGAACCGCCTACCAGAACCACCTCATCGATATCCTGGGGTCGGAGTCTTGCATCCTCCAAGGCCTGCCGGCAAGGGCCCAGCGTCTTTTCGATAATATCCCCGATCAGCTCCTCAAGCTCGGTCCTCGTCATGGCCCTTCGAAATTCTATAGAGGACTTCGAAGTGGGGATCACCATGTCTGTCTGCTCCTCAAAGGAGAGCCGACATTTAGCGCGCTCGGCCTCCATGCGGACCATTTGGAGAAGCTCCGGTGTATGATCCAAAGAGTGACCCAATTTTCTCGTCATATCCTGTAAAAGGACCTTCATGATTCTTTGGTCAATATCATCCCCGCCCAGATGAGTATTGCCATTGGTGGACAGGACCTCAAAGGTACCTTCTTTAACCTTCAAAATGGAAATGTCGAAGGTCCCACCCCCCAGATCATAGATGGCAATCACGCCCTCTTTTTTCTTCTGGAGACCGTAGGCCAGGGAGGCGGCCGTGGGTTCATTGACGATCCTGAGCACCTCCAGGCCGGCGATCCTGCCGGCATCTTTGGTGGCCTGTCGCTGGCTGTCATTAAAATAGGCAGGGACCGTGATCACGGCCTGGCTGATCTCGGTCCCCAAAAAAGCCTCGGCCCTTTTTTTAAGCTCTTTAAGGATCAAGGCAGAGATTTCCGGGGGGGTGTAAACAGACTCTCCGATTTTCACGTCCACGACACCTGGCCGGGTTTCCACAAGCTGAAAGGGAATTAATTGGACCTCATCCTTGAGATCCGCGATTCCCTTGCCCATGAGTCTCTTAATCGAATAGACCGTCTGCTTGGGATTGAGAATTAGCCTGGCCTTAGCCGCATCACCGACCAGGATGCCCCCCTCGCCAAAGCTAACCACGGAGGGAACCAGTCGACGTCCGTCCTGGCTTGCGATCACCGTGGGTTCATGCCCCTCCATATAGGCGACCAGGCTGTTGGTAGTTCCAAGATCTATGCCCACAACTTTCGATGATGGTCTGATCAATGTGCCTCTCCTATTCTTATAAGATGATTTATTATTACTAGATCGCACCCTTGTTGCTAGTGCCTGACCTCTCGGCGTTTTGTATGACCTTGCAAGAGATCCTGAATATCCTGGATCATATTTCTGAAGTAGGTCCGGTAGGAGAGGATCTCTCTCATCTCATGGATCAATGAGCTCCCGTGCTGCTGATTGGCTGAACGATCTGGATTGCCAGCCACCTGATCCCAGTGTCCGAAAAGTTCAAATAGGCGTTTTTCCTGATCCGACTGGCGGTCCTCAAGCACCTTTAGTGACTCCTGAAGTTTGCCGCTTAGTTTCTCCTTGATCTCTAGATCCATTGCAGATCTAAACTCATCCACGGTTTCTTGAAGCCCAAAGATCTCTTCGAGAAATTCTTGTGGGACCTTGGCCGCTATACCATTCCTCCCACCCTCTTCAAGATGGATAAGATATTCCACCCTTAAAACTGGGTCCCTCAGCGTTCGGTAGGCTTTGTTTAGAAAAGCAGAGTTTTCGAGGCTGATGTTTTTCTCTGTCTCGTCTTTGCCATAATGAAAATCTGGGTGGAATTGACGGCTCAGACGATAGAAACGCTTCTCCAACTCCTTCAGATCAATCTGGAGGAAGCGCTCCAGTCCCAAACAGGTGAAATAGTCTATTGTCTCTATGAAAGGTTGGATCTTTGCGCAGGCCTTACAGAATGTCTCTTTTTGACCAATCGGGGACTGGCAGTTCCAGCATCTTCTATTGGGCATTGATACCACGTTTGATCCGGCGGTCTGTCTCTAGATCATCACTAAGCAGAAAAGGAGGTCCCACAACCACAGCTTTGTTTGGCATTCGGATTAATAAACTTAAAGCCCGATTCCTGCAAGCTGTCGATGAAATCTAATGTCATCCCCTGAAGGTATATGGCACTCTTGGCATCCACCACCACACGCAGGCTATCCACCTCAAAGAGCTGATCATGGGGACCCACCTCAGCCTCAAAGGACATGGTATAAGTCAGGCCTGAACAACCTCCGCCTTTCACTCCCACCCTCAAGGCTACATCACCTTTATTCTGAGTCTGAATCAACCGTTTGACTTCCTTCAGCGCACTAGGAGTCAACTCGAGTACACGTTCTGTCACGCCGGGCATAGGATGGTTTCCTCCTCTTTTTGATTTAGCTCTTCTGGGCAGCCGCAAGACCGCCAACGTTCTTCTGCTCTGCCTGCTTTCGCTGAAAATCAGTCACGGCTGCCTTTATTGAATCCTCAGCCAATACAGAACAATGGATCTTGACGGGTGGGAGATGAAGCTCATTGACGATATCTGTATTCTTTATCTTCATTGCTTCATCGAGAGTCTTCCCCTTCATCCACTCCGTCGCCAAGCTAGAACTGGCAATAGCGCTGCCGCACCCAAAGGTCTTAAACTTGGCATCGACGATCACCCCATCTTCCACCTTGATCTGAAGCTTCATCACATCCCCACATTCTGGCGCACCCACAATCCCTGTGCCCACGCTCTTGTCATCCTTAGGGAAACTCCCCACGTTTCTAGGATTGTTGTAGTGATCGATCACCTTGTCACTGTATGCCATTTTATCTGTACCTCCCTTCCAGCATAGGTTATTGGGTTAATCTCTTTTCCACTCAACCGATTTGAGATCAATACCCTCTTTAGCCATTTCATATAGAGGTGACATCTCCCTCAGCCGCTTTACAGTCTCCACGACACGACCCGCGACATAATCCACTTCCTCCTCCGTATTAAAACGGCCCAGGCCAAAACGGATGGAAGAGTGTGCGAGATCGGACCCCACCCCCAGGGCCCTCAAGACATACGAAGGTTCCAGGGTGGCTGAGGTGCACGCCGATCCCGAAGAAAGGGCAATCTCTTTTAAACCCATAAGGAGCGATTCGCCTTCCACATAGGCAAAACTTATATTAAGATTGTGGGGGAGGCGCTGAGTCGGATGACCGTTGAGGTAGACTTCATCCAGATTCTTATAGATCGACTCCTGCAGTTTATCCCGAAGACGGGCCAAGCGGTCTGACTCGGTAGGCATCACCTCCTGGGCAATCTCGCAGGCCTTTCCGAACCCCACCACTAAGGGAACAGGCAAGGTCCCTGAACGCATACCCCGTTCGTGCCCTCCGCCATCGATGATCGGTGCCAATCTTACCCTGGGATTTCGCTTTCTCACATAGAGGGCCCCTACCCCTTTAGGGCCGTAAATCTTATGTGCCGTAAAGGACATGAGGTCAATCCCCATGGCCTCCACATCCACCGGAATCTTACCCACCGCCTGGGTGGCGTCACAGTGGAAAAGGACACCCCTGGACTTCGCAATCTTTCCGATTTCTGCCATGGGATGAATAACCCCGATTTCATTGCTGGCGAACATGATCGAGATGAGGATCGTCTTGTCTGTGATGGCATTCTTGACATCCTCCGGGTCCACAAGGCCATCCTTGCCGACGGGCAGATAGGTCACACTAAGACCCATTTTCTCTAGTCTCTTGGCCGAGTCCAGGATTGCACGATGCTCAGTCATACAGGTGATGATGTGATTACCCTTTTCGCGGTAGATCTCGGCCACTCCCTTCAGCGCTAGATTATCAGACTCTGTGGCACCGCTGGTAAGAACAATCTCTTTTGGATCACAGTGGACCAGGCGTGCCAGCTGCTGCCTTGCCTTCTCTATGGCCTCTTCTGCCTCCCAGCCGAAGGAGTGATTACGGCTGGCCGCATTCCCAAACTTTTCAGTGAAATAAGGTAGCATCGCCTCCAGAACCTTTGGGTCCATAGGGGTAGTCGAGTGGTTATCCATGTAGATAGGAAACTTCGTCGTCATGGCTTTACTCCTTCTTGTGTAAGCGGCTCATTGATCATATCTGAATGGCTCAATTGAGCCATTGTCATGCTCCCTAAAAGCTGTATAATGCTTGCCTGGATCTTCTCGATAGGAGTTCGAATACTGCATCGATCCATCTGAAGGCAGTGATAGAATTTATAACAATCCGCAATCCGGATCGGCCCTTCGATAGCCTCTACTACTTCGGCCACCGTGATCTGGTTTGGAGCCTTTGCCAGTGTATACCCCCCCTTCGGGCCATTCTGGCTATGGACCAGGCCCTTCTTAGCCAGCCTCTGGAGGACCTTGGCCAGAAGCTCCACTGGAATCTTATACTCTTCTGCCATCTGTTTTGTGTTGGCAATAGATTCGTGGTCATGGGAGGCCATATAATTAATGGCAATTAACCCATAATCAATTTTCTTTGAGAGTTTCAGCATATCTTTATTCTGATCCTAGAACCTCCCTTAATGCAGCCATAAAACTTAATCCGATTAAACATATCTGCGATCGAAATAGTCGGACTTACGGTTTATAAAAAAAAGGGCTTCAAATTTCTCCCTTTCAATAATTAATAAAATACCATGAATTGTCCCACCTTGTCAAGTACTATTTATATGAAATATCGACCCACCTCAATCCCATGCTTATGGGCATCAACCGTCTTGGTAATACTGTGGGGGTAACTTTGAGTATTCGGATCTATCAGAGACAGATCAAGTACTTGGCCTTCTTTTTCATTTCCCTGGCAATCTGTAATCAGTTTGACCTTTGGCCGATCCGCCTTGTCCGGGTGGGGATTTGTCTGAATGACCACTCCCATCTCTCCCGTACTCAGAACCACCAGGGAACCCAAGGGATAGATCCCCAGGCAATTGACAAAAATCTTCATCAGGATGGGATCAAAAGCCTTCCCACTCTTTGAAAGCATGAATTTCAAGGCCTTATCGGGAGGAAATGGGATACGATTATAGACCCTGGATGAGGTCAACGCATCATAACAATCGACTAGACTGATGATTCTTCCGAAAAGCGTCAGGTTCCTCTTGGTGTTGAGCTTTGGATAACCAGAGAGGTCGTAATTGAGGTGGTGTTCGAACCCTCCGATGATGATCTTCATTGCCAGGTCATCCAACCCCTTTAATTTGATAAGATGTTTCACCCCGAGGATCGGATGTCGCCGCATGATCTTCCATTCTTCCTCGGTAAACTCCGACGGTTTATTGAGTATTTCGAGTGGGACGTCTGCCTTTCCGATATCATGGAAGATCGCCGATAGACCCAACTCGCCCAACCTTTTCCTGTTATACCCCAGTCGCTGCCCAATCGCCATCGCAAGGATACCCACATTCACACAATGGGCATAGGTGTATTCGTCATGGATTCGAAGGGTGGTCAGACCCAAAATGGTGGTCTCGTCCTGCAAAAGCATATCCACTAGGGTTTGAACCAATCGCTTCGATTTTCGCAGGCTGACCGATTGTCGGAGTTTAACGCTCTCCATGACCTCTGACACGATACTTACGGTACGCATATAGGTATTCTGAGCCGTTTGTTTCGTGTCCGTCGTCACCTCAGAGACCACCTCTTTCTGGGTCTCCATAGGCTCGATTTCGATGCTAGATATGCCTTGCTTTATGATCTCTTCATTTAACATTTGAAAGGGCGGGGTCTGTTTGGGATCCAGATGGATCATGGTCCAGGCAAATTTTCTTAGATCACTCCCGTTGACCTCTGTCTTGAAATGGATTTCCCCCATCTGTCGCTTCTTGAATTCCTCAATGACGGCTATAAAGCTGATAAATCCCTCTATATCCATTTTCAATTTCGTTTCATTGACAAAGATATGGTCATCCTCCACTTGGATAGAGACATCCGTGCCGGTTTCAGATCGTAGCTCCTGCATGATCGCCAATAAATTCTCTACGGGCTGACTTAAGGCCACATTTCCGCTATCGTGGATCTGAGCGGTCTTGAGTAAAATAAAGAACTGGTTGATTAATCGCTTTCCCAGTTGAGCGATCTTTTCATTGGGAGAATGCTGTTTTGAGCCTTCTTTGAGAGATCCTTCCATCTTCTATCCTTGGTTAGTTTCGAGCTCACCAATGACCCTGGCACAGGCCTCCCGGATATTCTTATTCTTTAAGGCAAGGCCTTCCTTTAGAACATTGACGGCCTCGGGTGTCTTCACCCGCTTCAAGGCGATGATCGCACAGAGCTTTAATTCTTCGTGCCTGCCCTTGTGGAGCTTAAACCAAACCTGCTCTTTGAGAATTTTTCGCATGAAAGGGAGAATCACATTTCCACCCACCTGACCCAGGGCGTCAAAGATCTCCTTTTTTTCGTAAAGGTCTCGGTTATTGAATTTGCTGCCCTCTATAGTCTGTAAAAGGTGCTCTACTGTCCCCGCCACTTTTCCGCCTAAGGCGGACTGAGCCAGGCTTCTGGCGGCCAGGATTCGGATTGAACTTTCCTCATCCATCAGGAATTTGACAAGATGCTGCTTGGCCTTGGACCCCGGCAGCACCTCAAAGGCCCGCAAGACCTCTTTTCGGACCTGGGATTCACTATGTTGGATCAGGGCAGAGAGATCATCCACCACCCGTTCATTCCCAATCTTACTCAAGATGTATACGATATTTCGGACGATGTACCACCTACGGTCTTTAAGTCGGCGGGTGAGGATCTCGGTCTCCTCCCGGGCCAGCTCCACCATCGCGTCGCAAAGTATCCGCCGGGGCTTCATATTTTTAAGAGACCCGAGGAGGTCAGTCAGGGGGTCAATCGCATTTTTATGATGGAGGATCAGATAGGCATAAAGGTGGTCTAGATCCTTAACCTCCTCCAAATTTAAGACAGCCGTGAGTTTTTCGATTCGCTCAGCGCCACCCGCCCAATCGATTGCGGTTTTCAAGGCTTCCTTGTTTTTTTCGGGGAGCCCCTTCTCAGGAGATTGAAGTTCCCAAAATACTTCTATGATGCGCCGGCCATGGTAAAAGTCTCCTCGCCTGATCATCAGATCAAGCATGTCCTGCAGGATTCTGACGACCTCTTCAAAATTTTTTAAATCTTCCTCAATCTGCAAAATCGCGGTGAGAATCTGGATCATCTCGGCCAGAAGATCTCTCTCCTCTTCGGCCTGCATCTCATGTTTAACCTTGGCGATATCCTCTTCAGTCAAGGCATATACATTCTGATAGGTGAGATTCTGAAGGTCCTGTTCTGTCGCGCGGACCCCTTGCCGAATCTCCGTTAGGGCCGCACTCTGAGGCTGTTCTTCCCCCGCCTGGACTTCTTCCATAAAGGCCTTCGTGAGCTGGCCTGGTGGCGGTGCGACAGCCTGGATCTCCACCCGCTGTGCGCTGTCTTTGGCCACCTGATAAGTAATATGGGAAAACCCCTTTTCCCACAAGAGTGTCGTCATGTCATCATCGAGATGGGTCTGGCTAGAATCCTTCCCGACCACCTCTAGAAAACTCATGATCTCCCCCTGCTCAAGGCCTTCATGAAAGCTGAGTTCTCTGATTCCGTCGATGTAGAGTCGAAAGGCCAGACTTTCCATCCGACTGGTGTTCTCATAGAGGACCTCGTTGCCCAGGAGAAGCTTGTGCTGTTGGACTTGGATCTTCAAGCCCCCATAGGTGGTCAGGTGCTTATCAAACTTGGCATTCATCTCCGTGAGAAACTTCTGGTGGATGGGATTATTGTAAAGATAGATCTTAAAGGTTCGGGTGGTTTTGATCAGAAATTGGATGAGTTCTTTAGCCGATCTGAATTCTTCTTTGTCCATCTCCAGGTCATCCGCCTGAGGCGGATGAGGCCCGGTTCCAAAATCGGTATTTCCCTCTTGCTCAGCGCTTTCAAGATCCATAAAACCACAGTGCCTTTTCTCACTTCAATGCCTCATTAAGTATAACATCGGGACGACATTTGTCAAAACGACCGTAGATGGGGATTCCCTTGACAAACAAGGGGGTTGGGTTGATAATGCCACTGGGAGTGAAACCCGTGTTGACCCCTTCTTTAAAGGCATTTCTCAATTCGAAGGAGCCCGTCCCTATATACAAAAAGCGGGCACTAGGAGACCTTGATCCCCTGAGAATCTACCAAAACGTCGCTCGCCGCTCCCCCAGCTTCCTACTGGAAAGTATAAAGGGCCCTGATAGGATCGGCCGATATTCATTCATTGCGACTGAACCTTTTTTGATCCTCGCAGCTAAGGGACATCAGATCAGACTCATAGAAGGTCAAAGCACCACCTCCTGTGTAGGGGACCCCATAGATCTTTTATCAAAACTGATTGCACGCTTTCAGGTAGCCCGACCCAAGGAGCTGCCCCCGTTCTTTGGAGGGGGGTTGGGCTATTTTAGCTATGATCTTGTCCACCTTTTCGAGAAATTGCCCCGCACTGCTCAAGATGACCTCAAAGTGGATGATCTTTTCCTGGCCTTCTTCGAGACCGTCCTGGCCATTGATCATAACGAAAGGGTGCTCTATATCATCTTCTGCCCAAGCCGAGAAAAGTTCTTCCGGTCTGATCGCTCCTGGCTTTACCAGTATGCATTGGAGACCCTCGATGAAATGGAATCCAGAGTCCTCTGCCCTATACTCCCCCCCGACAGAAATCTTTTGCTCCGGCCACCCGTGAGGTTTTTGCCCCGCCCAAATTTGATCCGGGAGGAATATGTCGATCGGGTGAAACGGTGTCAGGCGTATATTGCTCAGGGTGATATTTTCCAGGCTAACCTCTCCCTGCGCTTTTCCACCCCACTGCAGTCCTGCACACCGCTGACACTTTACTCCATCCTCCGAGCAGTTAACCCTGCCCCCTTCGCGGCCTTTATAGACCTCGGGAAGATGCAACTGCTCAGTTCCTCGCCGGAGCGTCTTGTCCTCACAAATGGAAGGAGGGTTGAAACCCGGCCAATCGCTGGGACCCGGCCACGGGGAAGGGACACGTCGGAAGATCATCGGATGGGAATCGACCTGCTGACCAGTGTGAAGGAGCGAGCCGAACATCTCATGCTGGTGGATCTGGAAAGAAATGACCTGGGAAGAGTATGTCA
>DATECO010000279.1:0-5327 GCA_035286865.1 Nitrospiria bacterium
AAATTCTTCCAAAAATGACAATAAATGCGGACGGCAAGGTGAGACCTCCGGTCATAGAAGGAATAGGCTGCTTTGCCATAAGGCCTGTAGACTAAGTTCCCTTTCCCGAAGGTACAGCCGGTGATGGCCTGGACCGCATCCGCGGAACAGGAATCACTCTCCACGACCCCCACCAATTCCTCATCTCGGGGGCGCTCGCAGGCAAGTTCGCGCAGGGCGGCTTTTGCCACACGGTACCCCAGGGCAATGTCCATGCAAAGGTGACCATGAAAGGCCACAACGTTTTCGAAATCTTTCTCCATCGTAAAGTCGCTAAATGTTGTTTTATTATAGCAGGTTGTAGATAGGAGTCAATGAGGTCTTGACAGTGGAGTCCGAAGAGAGCTATTCTATCGATACTTTAGGGGGCAACAGACGTTTCGGTAGGGCGTCTGCAGCCCTAAGGCCTTATCCCAATAATACATTACTGATTAGAGTGGAGGAAAGAAACGATGAGCACCACAGCAGAACAGGTCGAGCTGAGCCGAGATTGTGAGGCCATTCAGATTCCCGCAGGCCATAAAGTCACCCTGGTCAAGGGCACCAAGGCGATAATCACCCAATCGCTCGGTGGATCGTACACGTTGCACGTGCCAAGCTTTGGAGGGCTGTTCCGAATAGCCGGCAACGATGCGGATGCGGTGGGCAAGCCGGTCACAGCGGCCCCGCAGCCTGCGACAGCCTCCCCAAGTGAGGGCCTAGCCGGGCGGGACAGCCTCGAAAAGCAGGTATGGGATCTGCTCAAGACCTGCTATGACCCTGAGATTCCCATTAATATCGTGGACCTTGGCTTAGTCTACGACATGCGGATCTCTACGTTGCCCGAGGGGACCAGCAGGGTAGACGTGAAGATGACTCTCACAGCGCAAGGCTGTGGCATGGGCAGATCGATCGCCGCGGACGCTCAAGAGAAACTCTTGAGGCTAGCAGGCGTCAAGGAAGCCCAAGTGGAGATCGTCTGGAGCCCACCCTGGAACCGGGACATGATCTCCCCCGAGGGTAAGGCCAAATTGAACATCAAGTAAGCCCAGTGTCATCGCAGGCCGCTCTTTTTATTCCCACCTCCCAACCAACTGCCTGGGCCTTGTGAAAGGCCCTGCCGTATTCACCACGATGCATTGCTGCATAGATGTGTCACGCTGCCTTTGGTATCCCCACCTTCCAATCCTCCGAGGTATTTCGCCCATTCGCTCACCTTTAGTCCCATCCTTTGAGCGGGGCTTGCCGCAAGCGATGGCAATGAATTGATCTGATAGCCGTAATATGATATAAGATTTCCGGGGGAAGATGTTGAATGGCGATCGAAGTCAGGGAGGGCTATCCGGTAGATCCATCGGCCCTTCAGGCACTGTATGAGTATGCACCCTGGGCTCAGGGGAGGACGGTGGACGGGATCCGTAAGATGCTAGAACACACCGATTACCATTTCTCCGCATGGGACGGGAAAAAGCTGATCGGCTTTGCACGGGTCCTCACAGACCGCATCTACCGCGCCACGCTCTGGGATGTGGTGGTCCACCCGGACTATCAGAAGCAAGGGGTGGGTGAAGAGCTGATGAACCGGATCCTCTCCCATCCCGTCCTGTCAACGGTTGAGAAGTTCTGGCTTAATACGCGAGATAAGTTCGGTTTCTATGAAAAATTTGATTTCGTCCGCTCTGACCAGGGCATGGTCCGGGAAAACCCCAAAAAAAGAAGGCCACAGTAATCGAGGCCAATTGATGCCAAGGGCCTCCGCATGGAGATCTGGTATTGAAGGATGGAACCACGGGAGGAGCGTGATGATCCTGAAAACAGTCATTGCGGTGGTATTCATTACTTTGATATCCATGGCCTCATCCGCCCTTGGCGAAGAGGCAGACCCTATTCTCGGATTATGGAACACCCCAGAGAATAAATCCAAGATTGAAATCTTTAAGTGTGGCCATAAATACTGCGGCAGAATTGCTCACTTGAAAGAACCCAACTACCCCCCTGATGATAAAGAGGGAATGGCCGGCCAACTCAAAGTCGACCGAAATAATCCAAATTCGGCTCTCAGGACTCGTCCGCTGCTTGGGCTTCAACTGATGGAAGGTTTTATTCATTCAGGTGGAAATGTCTGGGAAGGCGGAATGATTTATGATCCTGATAATGGCAAACGCTATAGATGCAAAATGACTCTGTCCTCCCCCAATCGTCTGGATGTGAGAGGTTTTATTGGCTTTTCCCTAATCGGTCGAACTTCGATCTGGACCCGCTGAGCCATGAGGTATCAGAGAAAAATTCCTGAAATGTCAGGCTTTAAGAGGCAGGAATCATAGAATAGCTCATTGGGAAAACCACCATGTCCAATGTATCAGGTGATCGAGGAGATAAAGTTCCGGAGCTGATCCAGCGGGCAACGAGCGGGCAGGCGCTTAACCGCCATCTTCTCTTTCGGCCCTCTCTCGTCTATCAGGTCCTCTATGATCCCTTCTGGATCTGGTGTGAATACCATGCCCCTCGATCGGAGGCCGTGGATGAGACCAGCCGCTACGATCAGATGCGGTTTCAGCGGGGAATCGAACATGAGCAGGCCTGGGTAAAGGAGCACTATCCAGATGCCCTGGAGATCGAACCGAAGTTTGGGCTGGAGGCCCTTAAGAATACCTTCAAGGCGATGCTGGATGGGATCCCTGCCATTTACCAGCCGCAACTTTGGGATTTAGGCAGCGCGGTCTATGGCAAGGGGGATCTCCTGCTACGTGATCAAAGTCATGGGTCTGATCTTGGCCCTTACCACTATCGCGTGGTGGAGATCAAGAGATCCGGATCATTAAAGGATCAGCATATTCTCCAGGCGGCCTTTTATAATCGGATGCTGGGGAGGATGCAGGGATATACCCCGGAGCATTTGAGCATTGCGCTCAGAGAAAGGAGTGAGCGGGTATCTTATCCAGGCAGGGAAATTGAACTCGATGAGATCCTCTTCACATGGAAGGCCCTGCGCGAAGGGCGGTATATCCCGGAACCCGGAAGGCCACCGAAGGTGACGGATTCGCCGTGGCGGGTTTACGGGGACAAACTAGTCCATACAAGGAAGGATCTGGTCCTTCTGGCCGGGATCGGTCCGAAGGAACGTGGGAGACTGCGGGCCGCGGGGATTCACACCGTCGACCAGCTCTGGGCCCTTCGGCTGGAAGAGGTGTGTGAGATTCTTGGAAATCAGTACGGGACAACGGCCTTTCATGTGGCACAGGCCTACAGGATGGGTCAGCCTGTTCTAAAGCCTGGCGGGCGCCTGGCCATTCCGCGGGCCAAAAGGCATCTGTACTTTGATTTTGAGACCTCCGATGAGGTGCATCCGACGGAGCCGCCGCATGTCTATCTGATTGGTTGCTGGGATGCCGAGCAGAGTCGGTTTGTTTATTTCCTTGGGCGTGGGGCGGGGGATCAGGAAAAAATCTTCAGAGAGTTTCTTAAATATGTCGGTGATGTCGAGAACACGCGGTTTTATCACTGGACCGATTTTGAGATCGTCCAGATCATGAAGATCCTCCACCGCTGGCCTTCCCTTGAAGGGCCTCTCAGAAGATTAATATCCGTCTGTGTGGACCTTAAGGAAGCGATCAAATCGGCGGTGTACCTCCCCGTCCCGTCGTTCTCGCTCAAATGTGTGGCCCCTGCCCTGGGATTTAGATGGCGGCAGGAGGAGATTGGGGCCTTTGAATCAATGCTCTGCTACTGGGATTATCTTGAGGGAAGGGATAAATCCACAATCGACAAGGCCATTCTTTATAACGAAGACGACTGCCTGGCCATGTGGCACGTGGATCGAGCGCTCACCCAGCATTTGGGTTGACGGGAGGCAGCCGCAATCTATTTCATCACTATCGGCAACGAGATCATTTTCTTACTATCAAGGTCATAGGCCTGGACGCGAAGTTCTGTGATGGCGACTTGACTGGAGAGAAAGATCAGGCCGTCGGCGATAAAACCTGGAAACAGTGTCTGGCGTTTGATCGCCTGACTGGTATATTCCCGTGTGATCAACTGAATGAGTGACTTCTCATAGCCCCGGGCACGCTCCAGGGTAACACCAGCAGCCCCTCTCGCCGCCCCGGTCGCCCCACCCGTAATGCCCCCGGCGGCAGCCCCGCCCACTCCGCTCTTAGCCGCCTCGATGATGATTTCGCCTCCCAGGATGGACTTGACCACGGGGCCCACCTGACTGCCCTTGATCGCATCCTTAAAGACCTGGGACTGGACCACCAGATCAACCGCCTCCTGTGGCGAGTAAGTCCGATAGGATGCAGAGTCTGCAATCCCGATGATCTGATCTGGATCAAGGAGAATCTCATCGCCGGTCTGATTTGACACAATGAGCCGAATCGGCAGCAGACCCGCTTCAAGGACGTTTAACACCAGGCTTGCCTGCTGCTCAATTGGCTTCCTCGGATCGGCGTAAATATCCCGCCCCGGAGCAAACCGGACAGCCGCCACCTTAAGCCCGCGAACATCGGCCGCCATGGGATAATGGTCCATGGGATAAATGGCCCTGGGATAGATGATGTTCGGCAGCGGCTTGGTGGCACAACCAAATATGAGGATCCCTAGCAAGCTGAACACCCACCACCCATACCGTATCATCTTGCCTCCTTCAGAAGATCCATAATAACCGCATCTTTCTTTTCTGATCTTCAGTGGTCTCCATCCCGATCAGCCCGCCCAGGATGGCCCAATACGAGCCTTTGCCCCGTTCAGATTCATAGTAGTACAAGGGGTTAAACTCAATCGTGGAGGACTCCTTCGTCCTGCTGCTCCGGATCAGGCGCCAGAATATCCTGAAATCGCTGGTTTCGGGATCCTTCCGCTCATAAGATGCGACCTTCCAGAGAAATTCTGTCTGTCGGCCAAACTCCCCCTGGCTCCGATAGGAGAACGCGGGCCAGAGGAGAGACCATCGGAGGGTATCTGTGGACTTATTGGATTCATAGCTATAAAACGGGAATACCGCATGCCGGACAAGATCCGGATGACGCTGATACTTAAATAGGCCGATCTCTGGCGGAATATACCATAGAAAGGAGAACCGGGTCACTTTGCTTGCCCTATCATTCTCATACCAGTGGAGAAACAGGGTGCTGTGGAGGGTCTTCGAAGGTGTCGTGTGATACCACCAGAGAGGATAGAGTGTGGTAAAGACATCCTCCCTCTGTTTTTTGTGATAGAAGGGCGGTATATGGATCATTTTCACATCGTTCTGGGGGTCCCTTCCATAACGGAAGAGGGGCCAAACGGTGGCGTGTTCCCGATACGATCTCTGG
>DATECO010000280.1:0-3041 GCA_035286865.1 Nitrospiria bacterium
AAATGAATTTGGATTTATCGAGTCCCCTTACCGGAGAGTCAGGAATGGAAAACTAACCGATGAGGTGGTTTACATCTCGGCTATTGATGGGGACAAGTACGTGATCGCACAGGCCAGCACCAAGGTCGACGGGAGAGGGAAGATTGTGGCGGATACCGTTTCGGCTCGATACGCTGGTGACTTTGTGATGGTCTCTCCCGAAAAGGTGGAGTACATGGATGTGTCGCCGAAACAGATTGTCAGTGTGGCCACCGCTCTGATCCCTTTTCTGGAAAATGATGATGCCAATCGTGCCCTGATGGGATCGAACATGCAACGGCAGGCCGTGCCGCTCATCGCGACGGAGGCCCCCATCGTGGGGACGGGGATGGAGAATGTGGTAGCTCGCGATTCCGGGTATGTGGTACTGGCCAGGCGTTCCGGTGTGGTGGAGAGCGTCGATGCCACCCGAATCGTGATCAGGGCTGATCAGGCTAAGAAAGAAAAGGAAAAAGAAGCATCCGCCGCAGGCGGAGATAACCAGCAGGGTGCGGCACTGGATGTGTACACCCTGATCAAGTTCAAACGCTCTAATCAAAATACATGTATCAATCAGAAACCGATCGTGAAGGTGGGTCAGCGGGTCCGGAAAGGTGAAGTCCTCGCGGATGGCCCGGCGGTGGATCATGGGGAGCTAGCCCTGGGCCGTAACATACTGGTTTCGTTTATGCCCTGGGGAGGTTACAACTTTGAGGATGCCATCCTGGTCAGCGAAAGGTTGATCAAGGAGGACAAGTTCACCACAGTCCACATCGAGGAGTTTGAGATTGAGGCCCGAGATACCAAACTGGGTAAGGAGGAAATTACCCGGGACATCCCGAATGTGAGTGAGGACGCCTTAAGAAACCTTGACGAGAGCGGGATCATTCGACTGGGGGCGGAGGTCAAGCCCAGCGATATCCTGGTGGGGAAGGTGACGCCTAAAGGGGAAACCCAGTTGACCCCTGAAGAGAAGCTGCTCCGCGCAATCTTTGGCGAGAAGGCGGGGGATGTGAAGGATGCCTCCCTGTACGTCCCGCCGGGGATCGAGGGGATTGTGGTGGACGTCAAGATCTTCTCAAGGAAGGGAGTCGACAAAGACGAGCGAGCCAAGATTATTGAGAACGAGGACATCGCAAAACAGCATCGGGTACATCAGGATGAATTGAGGATTATTGAGGAGGAGAAGAACAGGAAGATCAAAAGGTATCTGCTGGGCAGGATGGTGGGAAGAGACATCTTGGACTCTGAAACGGGAGATGTCCTACTCAAGCGAAAAACAAAGGTGACCAAGGAGATCCTCGAAAAGCTGTCGGAGGATGCAATCAGGAATGTGGTCCTCAGCGTCCCCGAAGAGCAAGAGAAGCTGGAAGGAATCGAACAGAATGCCAAGGAGCAAATTGAGGTCTTGCAAACGCTCTACGATGAAAAGATTGGGCGCCTCAAGAGAGGAGATGAACTTCCTCCAGGGGTGATTAAGCTGGTGAGGGTCTACCTCGCGATGAAAAGAAAAATGCAGGTAGGCGACAAAATTGCCGGACGCCATGGCAATAAAGGGGTGGTGGCCCGCGTGCTTGCAGAAGAGGATATGCCCTATCTTCCAGACGGGACCCCTGTGGATGTCGTGCTTAATCCTTTAGGCGTGCCCTCGCGGATGAACGTGGGGCAAATTCTGGAAACTCACCTAGGATGGGCAGCAAAGGCCCTGGGATTGTATGTCTCCAGTCCAGTCTTCGATGGGGCCACTGAAAAGGAAATCAAGGAGATGCTCAAAAAGGCCAGTTTGCCAACCTCTGGCCAGTCCGTTCTCTATGACGGCCGGACGGGAGAGCCTTTTCACCGGCCGGTCACGGTGGGCTATATGTATATGATGAAGCTTCACCACTTGGTAGATGATAAGATACATGCCCGCTCGATCGGGCCCTATTCACTGGTAACACAGCAGCCGTTGGGCGGAAAAGCACAGTTTGGTGGACAGCGCCTCGGGGAGATGGAGGTTTGGGCATTGCAAGCCTATGGAGCAGCATCCACCTTGCAGGAATTTCTAACGGTGAAATCGGATGATGTCCCGGGACGGGCTCGTATCTATGAGGCCATCGTCAAGGGTGAGAACTTTTTAGAGCCAGGATTGCCAGAGTCGTTTAATGTTTTGATCAAGGAACTTCAGAGTTTGGGATTGGATGTAGAGCTGGTCAAGGCAAAACAGTAACTTAACGTGGACCGTGGTGCGTGATGCGTGCTCTAGTCACAAATCACGAAACACTCACCACGAATCACGCTTTTTGAGGAGGAAGCCTTGGAAGGTATCTATAGTCTATTTGAAAAGCCAAAGGAACCCATCTCCTTTGATGCCATCAGGATTCGCATCGCCTCCCCGGAGAAGATCCGATCCTGGTCCTATGGGGAGGTGAAAAAACCGGAGACCATTAACTACCGGTCATTTAAACCGGAAAGGGATGGGCTCTTCTGTGCCAGGATTTTTGGGCCTATTAAGGATTGGGAGTGTAACTGCGGCAAGTATAAGCGCATGAAGCACAGGGGAATTGTCTGTGATAAATGCGGGGTGGAGGTGATCCAGTCCAAGGTCAGAAGGGAACGCATGGGTCACATCGAACTGGCCTCTCCTGTCGCACACATCTGGTTTCTGAAAGGAGTTCCAAGCCGGATCGGGATTCTTCTAGATATGACCCTAAAGCAGTTGGAAAAGATCCTTTATTTCGAAAATTATGTTGTCATGGATCCGGGAGATCTCCCCCTCAAGCAAAAGGATCTGCTCACGGAGGAGCGTTACCGGGAGCTTGTGCAACAACATGGCAGTCAATTCAAGGCGGAGATGGGGGCTGAAGCGATTCGGGAGCTTCTAAAGCGCCTAAATCTGGAGGAGATTGCGGTATCTCTTCATCAAAAAATTAGGGAGGCCAATTCCACGGCCGTCAAAAAGAAGCTCACCAAAAGGTTGAGAGTAGCAGAGGCCTTCAGAAAATCGGGGAATCGACCGGAGTGGATGCTCCTGGATGTCATCC
>DATECO010000281.1:0-5087 GCA_035286865.1 Nitrospiria bacterium
GCAGCCCCAAGGCTGCAATTCCTATAAGCAGAATTCCGTATCCAGCAGCAAGGATATTCCCCTGTTCAACCTGTGAGAGGATTGGCCCCGGCCGGTAAAAAAGGTCAATCACACCGATCAACATCAGATTAAAGACACAGCTGCCCAAGACATCCCCAACGGCGATATTGGGCGCTGCCGCCACGGTCACCGCGCTAATACCTGTAGCCAACTCGGGAAGGGAAGTGATCGTCGCCAAAAGGATTATCCCTATCCAAGTCCGGCCCATGCCGGTCTTTTCGGCCAGCATATCGCCGTACTGGGACAGTCGGCTTCCGGAAAACAGGATCAGGGCCCCACAGACCGCAAACTCAAGCCAGACCATAGATCGCTATCTCCCTGCTCATGGAGCCCCGATAGACTCCTTTTCATGCCTCCAGATCATCTTTCTCAATATTGCTTTGCTTTCATCCTACCCGATCCAGGCCTGTTTCAATTCTTATCCTTTCATGTCTTCCGGAACCTTGGCCCGCACGGTGAGGACCGGGCAGGGGGCCTTTCTGACCACTCGCTCGGCCACGCTCCCCATCAAAACATGGGCCAGTCCCGTGCGACCGTGAGTACCCATCACGATGAGGTCTGTCTGAATCTCCTCCGCTGCCTTGAGGATCTCAAGGAACGGATTCCCTTCCTTGAAAACAGCATGCACTTTTACGCCCTGGGATCTGACCTCCTCGGTCAGCGTATTGAGCTTCATCTGCTCTGTCTTCCTGATTTCTTCAAGCCACTGACGCACTTCCGGGTGGATTCTTGGTGTGACCCCTGTATGGCTGTAGTAGGGTGGCTCGAACACATGAAGGAGATGAAGATCCACACCCAGACTCCGCGCCAGATAGACCGCGTAGTCCTGGGCTTCCTGGGAATATAACGAAAAATCCGACGCCATCAGGATTCGCCTTAGCTGGATCATGATCTTCTCCGGAGACACAAACTGTTTTTCGGTTTTCAGTACGGCATCGCTTTCATCGATTTATCCTGGATTTCTTCCACAACTTCTCAATCTCCACCGCGAAGAAGACGACCGATGATGCTGCCAGGGTCAGAAACAATTCGCTGGCGGTCAGGGGTTCTGTCTTGAAGACCGGATTTAAAAGGGGCATATAGATGGTGGCCATCTGGAGAATGAAGGTCAATGCAAAGGCCCACAACAACGGTTTGTTGGAGAAAAGGCCCTGGCTGAACAAGGACTCCCTTTCTGACCTGATGGCCAGCACATGCCCCATCTGGCTCAGGCACAGGACCGTAAAAACCATGGTCTGCCAGTGGGCATGGCCTGTCTTGAGCGCCCACGCCTGCATCAGCAAGGATACCCCGCCCATGAGGAGTCCGACCCAGATGATATGGGGCCCCAGGCCATGGGCGAAAATACTCTCCTGTGGATGCCGCGGGGGTCTTTTCATGATCCCCTTTTCTTCCGGTTCGGCCGCCAGGGCAAGGCCAGGGAGCCCGTCGGTGACCAGATTGATCCAGAGAATATGAATGGGAAGCAGCGGGATGGGAAGTCCCAAAAAGGGGGCAAGGAAGATGACCCAGATTTCACCCGAATTGCTGGTCATGGTGTATTTGATAAACTTCCGGATGTTGTCAAAGAGCCTTCTCCCTTCCCTCACGGCCTTGACGATGGTTGCGAAATTATCATCCAGAAGGATCATGTGGGCGGACTCCTTGGCCACATCCGTTCCTGTGATCCCCATCGCCACCCCAATATCCGCCCGTTTGAGAGCTGGGGCATCATTGACCCCGTCGCCCGTCATGGCCACAAACTGCCCTCGATCCTGAAGGGCCTTCACGATCTTGAGCTTCTGCTCAGGAGCCACCCGGGCGTAGACCCGGACGTCCTCCACCCTTTTCTCGAACTCCTCCAGCGGCAGGTGTTCCAGTTCCCGGCCTGTGACGATGCCATGATCGTCATCCAAGATGCCGAGTCTTCTGGCGATGGCCCGGGCGGTGATGGGATGATCCCCTGTAATCATCACCGGCCGGATGCCGGCCGTTTTACAGAGGGCCACCGCCTCCCTGGCCTCCTCTCTGGGCGGGTCCATGATCCCGACGAGTCCCACCAGGATTAATTCTGTCTCCACATTCGCCGGGGTCATCTCTGCCGGCAGGGCCTCCCATCGCCGCATCGCGATGCCCAGCACTCGCAACCCATCGGCCGCCATCCGTTCATAGATTCTGGAAATCTCATCTATATGGATGGGCTTTAATCCGCCTGATGTGAGGACGTGATCGGACTTCTCTGTGAGAACCTCCATGGCCCCTTTTGTGAACGAGACGCCCCCCGAATCAACCCACCGGTGCAACGTGGTCATACATTTTCTTTCGGAGTCAAAAGGGATCTCGCCGATCCGGGGATGGTCCACTAAGAGAGCCTCTTTTTTAAAACCCGCTCTCTCGGCCAGGTGATACAGTGCCACTTCCGTCGGATCGCCAATCACCCTGCCGTCTCTATCCATCACCGCGTCATTGTTCAGAGCCACGGCTTTTAAAAACAGCCCCAGAGGCGAATCCGGGCATTCACTTCCCTGAGGAGAGACCCCGCGGTCCAACCGTATCAACTTTCCATCCACGAAAATCTCTTCTGCAGCCATTTTATTGAGCGTCAGTGTACCGGTCTTATCGGAGCAGATGTAGGTTACCGAACCCAGGGTCTCGACGGCAGGAAGTTTTCGAATGAGGGCATTGTGTTTCACCATCTTCTTTGCACCCAGGGCCAGGGAGATCGTTACCACGGCAGGCAGGGCCTCCGGGATGGCGGCTACGGCCAGGGCGATCGCGGTCAGAAATATCAGGACAGGGGGTTCTCCCCGGATGATGCCCACGGCAAACACCACCACACAGATTGCAATGACTGCCATGGCGAGCTTCTGGCCGAAGACGGTGAGCCTTTTCTGGAGGGGTGTTTTGACCTCTTCCTCCTCCTGAAGCATGGTGGCGATCCGGCCAAGCTCGGTATCCATCCCGGTGGCCACCACAATCCCGGTACCCCTCCCGTAGGAAACCATGGTGCCCTTGTAAACCATATTCTTTCTGTCGCCGAGGGGAAGCATCTCCTCGTGCAGTATCCCTGTATGTTTCTCCACGGGGACCGATTCCCCGGTGAGGGCAGCCTCCTCCACCTTCAACTGGGCTGACTCGATCAGCCTTATATCGGCCGGGACAACTTTTCCGGCTTCAAGGACCACCGCATCGCCCGGGACAAGCTCGGCAGAGGGGATGCTTGCGGGAAGGCCATCCCGGATGACTGTTGCCGTGGGCGCTGCCATCTTTTTAAGGGCGGCCATGGCCTTCTCGGCACGGTATTCCTGAACGAAACCGATCACCGCATTCAGAACCACAATCACCACAATGGCGATGGTGTCGGTCACGTCGCCGATGATCCCGGAGATGATGGCCGCCGCAATCAGGACCAGGATCATGAAGTCCGTGAACTGGTCCAGGAACATGCTGAACGGGGACTTTCCCCTTTTTTCTTTCAGCACATTGGGGCCGTATTCCGCCAGCCGTTTCCTGGCCTCGGCCGCGGGCAGCCCTTTTGGGGATGACTGGAGATCTTCAATCGCCTGTTGTATGCCTTTTTGGTGCCAGCGCATCTTTATCTACTCGGATCTGATCATCCTACTATATTTACTTGTCTGATAGATGACATTGCTTGCTGTTATAGCATAAAATGATGTAATTGGAAATCCGGTGGACCGGATCGCCTGAGCGGTCCAGACATTGCAACTCCTCAGGAGGTGGAACTTGGCTCTGGCCAGATAAAACCGGCTGTTTCCATAAAGGCCTGGCCCCAGTTCGATTGCCTTCCCCGACACGTCCCTGGCATAGGCATTCTGTATAAAGGCGCACAGCCTTTCAAATCCACGGAGAGACAGCCTGATCTCCACAATCTCGCTTGCCGGAAAATACGCTTCCATCGGCCCGCTGAACCCGGCAATGTGCAGGACACTCTCGGTGGGGTACAGGGCTGCTTTCAGCGTCATCCAGAGGGTGGGTTCGGGAGTCATGTAATAGTCTCTGTCGCCCCATCCCACCTCCAGATATTCAGAATCTTTGAAATGGTGGTTCTCAGGCCAGAGGCGATCAGGGATATCCTGTCTTCTGATCACAATACCCGTATGCCAGTCATTGTGATTGATAACGTAGACCGATTTAGAAGGCTCACTCGCTCCGGGAGGATATAAAGCCTCAATAGGCCCGGCGCAACCGGAATAGACGGCAAAAATAAAAAGAGTCGTAACTATAAAATGCTTGCCTGTTTGAGACATAGGTTATGTGCCGGGCTTTCCCCCCTAGAGAAGCGGGCCAGGCTGAAAGCATGGAGGATCACATTCCGGTAAACCTGCCCGATCGTGACGTCTCGATACTTGAGCGATTCTGTGTGGATGTACGCGGCCATCCGTTTCTGCTCATACCGAAACACCATTCTCAAGGCAATTCCATAGAGAGCCAGAATCACAGGAGTATAAGGCCCGATCCAGAAGCCCCGTGAGGCCACCACCTGTGCGCTTGAGAGAAGCCCCCAGGCCGCAAATTCTAACCAGACCACAGAGACCACCTCTCATTTTTACACATTTTTACACACCACACTTATCTACACCAGTTCCCACCCATAACCTATAATGAAATGAATTTGTAAAAGGCCATTATAATGAAATGAATTTTCAAGATCAAATAAAATTGAGCAAGAAGGCTGCAACCCAATCCAGTTACTAGAATATATATCGAGGAAGGATGGATACACTGCCGTTCAAGGCTTGTGAATAATGGAGGCGTTCAATATAATTGGCTTATGAGCTCCTCTATTGTCATTTTTACTGACCTGGATGGGACGCTGCTGGATGCTGCCACCTATTCCTGGAAAGCTGCCCAGCCAGCTCTGGAACTGATTAAGCAGAGGGCCATTCCGCTGATCCTCTGCTCCAGCAAAAACCGGGCCGAGATCGCAGCCGTTAGGAGGCAGTTGGATGATCACGACCCTTTTATCTCTGAAAATGGCGGGGGGATATTTATCCCTGACGATTATTTTGAATTCTACTTCCCATTCC
>DATECO010000282.1:0-6778 GCA_035286865.1 Nitrospiria bacterium
AGGACTTTACTACCAACCCAAGAAAGATCTACACCTATAAGGGCAGCAATCTCAACCTGACCGATCCCAGCAATGCCTTCACCACCTCCAATAGTGGGATTACCTTTACAACCCTGGCTGTGGGGAATAATACAGAGAAAGACAAGCTGATCAACTTTGTTCATGGCCTGGACGCCTATGATTCGGATGTCGATGCAAACACCACGGAGAAGCGGGGTTGGATCTTAGGGGATATCCTTCACTCCAGGCCCCAGGTAGTCAGTTACTCAAGCTACCCCTTCACCCCGACTACCGAGGCCGACTGCAGTATGAATAAGACCCTGATCTATGTCGGGGGTAACGATGGGATGCTGCATGCCTTCCAGGATTGTGACGGGAGTGAGGCCTGGTCCTTTATCCCTCAGGAGCTCTTGCCGAACCTCCAGTACCTGACCCAAGTCACGCACACCTACTCTGTGGACAGTTCTCCCTCGGTCTATCTCTATGATGCAGACAAGGACGGGAATATAGAGATGGGGGACAAGGTGATCTTACTCTTTGGTGAGAGACGAGGGGGAGGCTTTTATTATGCCCTGGATGTCTCTGATCCCGCCACCCCCCAATACCTCTGGCGTTTTAGTGCAAGTGAAAGCCCTTCCGGGAACAATACCGATTATGCCGAGCTGGGGGAGAGCTGGTCTGAGCCCGAGATCACGAGGATGAAGGTGGGAACCGAGATAAAGATGGTAGCCATCATCGGGGCGGGGTATGACAATGCCAATGAAGACGGCCGGTATGGGGTCACCCAGACCTATGATGGGACGGGGACGACCAGTGGCAATGGAGAGGGGGTGGTCACCAGCTCCGGGACGAGTGGTCCCCTTAACCCCAAGGGTCGAGGGGTGTATGTTGTGGAGGTGGCCACTCTGGATAATTCTGGGATACCGTCATTTGGCAATAGTGGTTGGAAGGTCTGGGGGCATACCAATGCCAATAATAGTGCTCTAACCTTTTCCATCACCAGCGCCGTCACCGTGCTGGACAGAAATCTCAATGGATATGCAGACCGGGTGTATGCGGGGGATACCGGGGGGAATATATGGAGGTTTGATATCGGGGATAGCTCAACCTCCAACTGGACGGGTCGCAAGATCTTTAGTTCAAACCCTGGGTCTGGGGGCTCGGCAGATGTGGGGAGGAAGATTTTTTATAAGCCCTCCGTAATCTTAGAGTCAGGCTATGAGATGATGTTCTTTGGCACCGGGGATCGAGAACACCCCTTGAACCAAGCGGTTGTGGACCGGCTTTACGGGGCCAAAGACAAGGGTGAAGCCACAGTCCTCGTGGTGGAGGATAGCGTGGATAATGTGCATGAGCTGGTGGATGTGACCACGAACGATTTACAGGGAGCCAGCACCACCTCAAGCCAAATCACCACCATTCTATCGGATCTCAACACCAAGTATGGGTGGTACATCAGACTCAATCAGAACTCTGGGGAGAAGGTTTTAGCCCCGGCCGTGGCCTTCCAAGACGTCTATTATACCACCTACACCCCGAATACCACAGTCTTAGCCGATCCCTGTACGCCAGCGAGTCAGGTGACAGGCCGGCTCTATGAGGTGAGCAATAAGACCGGGGAGGCGGTTCAAAACCTTGATGCTAGTAACGATAGCTATATTATCACCAACACACGGGCCACCAACGCTTACGGGGAGGTGCTCCTGAGGGAGGATCGTGTGATGACCCTGGGAAGTGGAATTCCCTCTGGGGTCGTAATGATCATTACAGCAGGGGGCGATGTGACTGCGTTGGTGGGATGTGGGGGATCGCTCTGTAACCCACCTCCCCTGCGGCATGGAAACACATTTCGAGTCTACTGGAAAAGGATGTGATGAGTGACCTTGGTAGGTTAGGAGTGATCAAGAAAATAGGTCTTTTGGGAGGAAGCCTGATTCTGGGTTTCCACCTGCAAGCCTGTAGTCAGGGAGGGAAGGTGCAGGGGGAAAAAGTCATCCCTGGACAGGATCTGCCTTCACATGTAGCGAAAGTTTACAAGGAAGAGCCCCAGCCTCAGCCTGAGATAGTGCCCTCGTTCAGTGAAGAGCCCCATGAAGTCACCGAACCGCCAAATCCTATCAAAGATAATCACCCGAGGGTCGTCTCGGTGGCATTAAACCCTCCTGATCGCATTTACCGAGGGGTAGACATCACGGCCATACCTGAAGGGGTCGATGCGGACGGAGATCAAATGAGTTTTCAGTATCAGTGGGTGATCAACGGAGAGGTGTCTCCTACAGAGAGCAGTGCCGTCCTGAAGGGAGATCGGTACAAACGGGGAGACAAGGTATCGGTCAAGGTCACACCTTTTAATGGAGAAGGGCCAGGGGAGGTCTACAACCCACTCCCGATTATTATCCCCAATGCCCCGCCGAAATTCACCTCCAGCCCACCCATGGAGTTCAAATCCTTGACCTATACCTATTACGTAAGGGCAGAGGATGCAGATGGAGACCCCATCAGATTTTCCCTGACCTCTGCGCCAGCGGGGATGACCATTGACCCTGAAACCGGGAGCATAGACTGGAAAATTGGCAGGGGTGACACAGGAGATCACAACATTGAAGTGGTGGCTGAGGACGGCTTCGGAGGGAAGGCCTTTCAAAAATACACCCTCTCCATTACCATCCCATGATGAAAGTGCAAATGACGGAAGGGCAAATTATGAAAAATAGACAATATATTTCACTCAGAATCTTTACCACAAGCGGTTTTTCATTAATAGAGCTGATGATTGTGATCCTGATGGTCACAATTATGGCTGTCATCGCAGCGCCTTCCTTTATTCAATGGCGTCAGAACCTCATGTATAGGGACACAGGCAGGGACCTGGTCTCGATACTGAGGGAGGCGAGAAATGCAGCCATCTCTACCAATCGAGAGCACCGGGTGATGATTGATGTGGATGGTGGGCAGTACCAATTGACAAGGGGCAACAGCTCTTCAAATAGTACCGACTGGCCAGGGACCGTGATTAGGCCATCGACGGCTGTTAATCCAGGGGTGACTCTGAGACAGGGCAGCGACGCCACTTGTCCCTCTAACGCCGATGTGAACATAGAGTTTAATCCCAACGGGACAGCGGTGAATCCCGATGGGTCCGTGCTTGACATCCGTATTTGCATCCAGGACACTGCCGCTGCCAACCGCTATCAGGTAACGATTAATCCCACCACGGGCAGGGTCAGAATGCAGTAGATCCCTTGACCCCTACATTCTTTATTGGTAGAATACCATTAAGGTTTCGTCAGAGACAACCATCCACCCAAAAGGCCTTTTTGAAGCGATCCGTCACCTCTAAAATTAGGCTTAAGGCAGGCACTGATACCTCCAATCTCTTTGGCAGTTATGACCAGCACCTCAAACTCATAGAAAAGGCGTTTGATGTCCGGATGAAGGCGAGGGGAGAGGAGGTTCTCATCGAGGGAGAGGAGACACAGGTCTCTCAGGCTCAACGGTTCCTCTCAGATCTTGTGGATCTTGTCGCCGAAGGTTTCTTCCTCAACCCCGAAGATGTAGACCATGCCATCAAATCTTACCAGGAGAAACCCGAGTCTTCTCTGAAGGGGCTCTTACTGGATACCATCCCAATCTCCACCAAGAAAAAAGTCATTACCCCCAAGTCTCCCACTCAAAAGGAATATGTGGAGGCCATCAAAAAGTATGACGTGGTGATCGGGATCGGCCCAGCGGGGACAGGGAAAACATACCTCGCCATGGCCATGGCGGTCTGGGCCTTAATGAAGCGGGAGGTCAGTCGGATCATCCTAGCCCGCCCGGCCGTCGAGGCGGGGGAAAAACTGGGATTTCTGCCAGGTGATATGTATGCCAAGGTCAACCCCTATCTGCGCCCACTGTATGATGCCCTTTACGACATGATGGAGGTGGAGAGGGCCAACCGCCTGGTGGAACGCGGAGAGATTGAAATCGCGCCGCTGGCCTATATGCGTGGCCGAACCCTTAATGAATCATTTATCATCCTGGATGAGGCCCAGAATGCCACCTCTGAGCAGATGAAAATGTTTCTGACCAGGTTGGGCTTTAACTCCAAGGCCGTGATTACCGGGGATATCACCCAGGTGGATCTCCCCTCCGATCGGATCTCTGGTCTGGTGGAGATCCAGGGAATTGTCCACGATATCTCTGGTATCCGATTTGTGTATTTTACCGAGCGGGACGTAATCCGTCACAAGCTTGTTCAGGAGATCATCAAGGCCTATGAACGGTACGAGGGGAGATGCGGTAAAGGCAAAAAGCACCTGCCGCCTGCCCGGTAACCCTTGAAGGTTTTTGCATCAAAATTTTTATTAAACACCTGCCTGAAATCTCTCTGTTCCCAAGAATGCTGAAGTGAAGATCTGGCTTGTCCAGCCTGAGCACATAAAAAAATGAAGATCTGGTTTAAAGACCAATATCGCAAGATTCGGATTCGGTCAAGGGGGTTAATCCGGCTGGTGGGTAGGGTCTTGGCGGAAATGGGCGAAGACAAGGCTGAGGTGGGTCTTATCTTAACTGGGGACGAAGAGATCAGATGCTTAAACCGGACCTATCGGGGGATTGATCGGGCCACGGATGTTCTGGCCTTTGCCATGCAGGATGAACCCCTCATCCTTCAGCCGAGCCCGGATCGGGCAGAACCCTATCCCCATCTCCTGGGGGATGTAGTGATCTCGATGGAGGCCGCGAAAAGGCAGGCCCGGGAGCGCGGCCACTCCGTTGAACAGGAGATGGCGGCATTGATCATTCACGGACTGCTTCATCTTCTGGGTTACAATCATGAGCGATCTCTGACAAGGGCTAGGACCATGAAGCGAAGGGAAAAGGAGCTGTTGAAAATAGTTTCTGACAGCTCCTGAGGGTGGGAAAGTCATCCGCATCTTCTGTGTAGGGGATCAGAAAAGGCACGTGAATCTCTTCCAAAAACTCAGAGAGGGACTATCAAGGACCCGTACGGACCTGGAGAGGCGATTGACTCAAATTTTCATGGGAGCCGGGTCAGTCGGGCAGGACCTCTTAGAATCGATCGAAGAAATCCTGATTGCAGTCGATCTAGGTGCAGCAGCCACCCAGCGGGTAATGGTCAGGCTCCGGGAAGGATTTGATCATAAGGGCCTGGTGGATTTACCACAACTTAAATACCATCTTAAACAGGAGTTTGTGAGTGTCTTTCAAGCCAGCAGTCTTGATACTCCATATGGGAAAGATGGCCTATCTCACGAGAAATCAATCCCTCATACCATTCTAATTGTTGGGGTCAACGGGGTGGGAAAGACCACCACCATTGGTAAGCTGTCAGCCAAATTTCGAGCAGCGGGAAAGAAGGTGCTTTTGGCTGCTGGTGACACCTTCCGCGCAGCCGCGATTGAGCAATTGGAAGTTTGGGCCAGGCACGCCCAATGCGATGTGATCACTCAACGACCGGGTTCGGATCCCTCTGCAGTGGTGTTCGATGCCGTGGCCGCGGCTAAGGCCCGAGGTGTGGATATCTTGATGGTGGATACAGCCGGGAGACTCCACACTAAATTTAACCTTATGGAGGAGCTTAAGAAAATCAAGCGTGTGATGTCCAAGGCCCTGCCGGGAAGCCCGCACCAAGTGCTATTGGTTTTGGATGCCACCACCGGTCAAAACGCCCTCTCACAGGCGCGGATATTTCATGAGGCCGTGGGGGTGACAGGCATCGTAATGACCAAGCTGGATGGGACTGGGAAAGGGGGTATCCTGATAGCCATTGCAGAGGAACTTAAGATCCCAGTAAGGTACGTTGGGGTTGGGGAAGGTCTAGATGATCTGCTGGAATTTGAGCCTCAGGTCTTTGTGGAGGGGATGTTCGCCTAGTCAGCTCGCCTTTTCATACACCACCACCCGGTTTTTCCCCTTGGCCTTGGCTGCGTAGAGGGCGGTATCAGCCAATTTGATGAGATCGTGTAATTGTGTGGCATCGTCCGGGTAGCTTGCAAGGCCCAGACTGACGGTGAGCTTGGTCGGGGCCTGCTGAAAGGTCTCGGGGTGGAAATTTGCGTTTTCAATCTCCCGGCAAAACCTCTCAGCAATGACCATTGCATCCTGTTTTGTAGTCTGGGGAAGAATCACAGTAAATTCCTCCCCGCCATACCTGGCCGCCACGTCGATGGCCCGGATGCTATTTCTGAGCGACCGTGCTGTGGTCTTTAATGCCTCGTCTCCCGCAAGGTGGCCATAACGGTCATTGAAGTGCTTGAAGTCATCTATATCCATGATGATCAGCGAGAGGGGAAGCTTATGGCGCTTGGATCGTTCCATCTCCTCGGCCAGCCTTTCCTGAAAATACCGTCTGTTCAGGAGCCCCGTCAGCGAGTCCGTGATCGAAATCTTCTTGAGCTCCTCAGACCTTCTGTAAAATTCCGAGCGTTCTATGGCTACCATGGCGTAGGTGGCAATCGCATTCAAAAGCTGACGGTCCGTTTCTGTGAAGGGCTCACCCGAAATTTTATCGGCAATATTCAGGACCCCAATGGCACCCCGGTCGAGCTTGAGGGGCAGACTGATGAACGATTTGGTCTTGTAGCGGGGATGTCCACCCCGGGAAATCCGTTCATCGACCTCGATGTCCCGAATGATCATGGGCTTCCCCTCGGCAAAGACCTTGCCGGAAATCCCCTCGCCGGGCCTGATCTTAATCAGTTCAACAATCTTTTTATTCAGTCCCTTAATGGCCTTGATACTCAATTCCTGGGTGTCCGGATCAACCAGGAGCAAT
>DATECO010000283.1:0-2782 GCA_035286865.1 Nitrospiria bacterium
CATGGCAATTCCCACCACCGACCCACAATTTGATCAGGTCCGATCAGGTGCAGTGGCAGATGGTTCGATCTGGAAGCTCAAGCGTCAAGGGACAGGTATCACCCAGGACTTCTCGACTGATAAGCGAGATGTCGTCCGGGCCTATACGACCGCTGGAGGGGCCCCCGGCGGGGCAATTACCGCTGATAATGCCTACATCGAGTGTGCCTCTTGCCACAACCCCCATACGCCCAGGCCACTCTTCTTGAGAATCCCATCTGTGGATACGGGCGCACAAAACATTCCTGCAGTGACGATTGCCGGCAGAGGGGTTCAGGCAGGACAGGTATCAACACTTGACCAGTATCCCAATGCGGGTAGCCTGCTCTGCCTGACGTGCCATCAGAAGTAGCGAGCGCGGGGCGTGGGGGCATTGGAGGACCTTTTCCTCACAGATCCGCACGGGCCTCCACATAAAAAAGATGGTTTAAGGGGTGGGTGTGCCACCCCGGAATGGCTCTCTCTAAATAGCGGCCAGCCCAGCTTGAAGGTGCTGGGCTGGCCGTATTATTTTTGGGGTGAATTCCTGCCCCCGATATTTTTCGCCCATTTATTGGTCTGGGTGTGACGCCCGCATCATGAGGATGATCTTTTTACTTCTTACAGCCTTTTTTTTGCTTTTTTCACTCATTGCGGGAGATGCCGAGGCCAGGCCCCTCAACCTCCGAGGCAGCATCGACTTAAACTATGGATGGACCACATTGGAAACCACAACGGCCCAAACCACCACCCGGAGCTTCCTGCATCGCTACAGCCTGGGTAGCTTCGGGGACCTCTGGGACCCGCGGCTGGGGACCTACGATGCCGATGTCTCCTATCAGGGAGACACCGGAAAAACTGATGGGGTCAAGAATCGTGATTCGGACACTCTAGACTATCGGCTGGGGATCAGCCTCCTTCCCAGAAAGAGCCCCCTCACCCTCTTTGCCCAGCGCATTACCCGAGAAAATGATCTTCCGCCGTCCACCTCCAGAAATACACTGGACACCTATAGCCTCGCCTGGGATCTGCCGCTTCGACGCCTTCCCGCCTTGAGGTTTAACCTCTTTCAGACCGATTCCAGAACCATCCCTTCCACGATTGGCACCACACGGACCCGGGCGGCCAGCGTGGATGCCAGCCAGCGGTTCGTGGACACTTCTATCTTTACCCGCTACCAATATTCAGAACAAAAGAGCGGGATCTCCCCCACCACCACGGCCCACAATGTAAACTTGAACGGTGAGACCCGTTTAAGCCCGACGACGATCTTGAATGTCCGCGGGAATTACTCCAACCGCTCGGCGACCCTGGGGGTGGTAAACCCCCAGCTCAGCACCTTCCAACAGCGGAGCGCAGGTGCCTTGCTGATCCATCAGCCCAGCCTGACTCTGAACAACCGGGCGAGCTATGACTACTTCAGGGACCCCTTTGAACGGCATATCTTTCAGGGAAATAGCAATTACCGGGCCACTGAAAAACTGACCCTTTCGGGTAGCTACCGTTACTTCCGGTTCACCCTCCCTGCTGCCCTGACCCAATCGCACTTTGCGACCTTTGGGACTCAGTATCGTCCCCTCCTGGGGGTTTCCACGGGTCTAAATCTCTCCTACAGCCTCACCGATGTCAACGCAGTAACGGATGCCCAGGTCTTCTCCCAGAACTATAATTATTTCATCAATTATTTTAAGACACTTGAGAGGATCATTCTGAATACCGGATACAGTGGCAACTACATCCGGACGAGTACCGATCCAGGGATCCGCTCCACGGATGTCATCAATACCCTCACCCTGGGGGTCAACAATGCCAGTCCCCGTTATGTTAGCCTGGGGTCCTCCTATAGCTATAGCAATATCTACCGCAATCAAAGTCCTGGCGAAGATCACTCCAGAGACCAACACAGCCTCAACCTCACAGCCCAGAGCAGCTATCTGCGCGACCTGCTGCTGAGAGGAGATCTCCTGTCCTTGAGTGGCTCAGCAAACTACACCCTCTTTGACATCGACAGCGGTACTGAAGCATCCGTCCGAACCGACGAGACAATCATCTACGATACCCTGCGAGGGATCATTCTAAGTAGCGGCCACAACTATGAGAATGTAGGCACGGAAATCTCAGAGCGCAACGTAGTGTTTAGTCAAGTCCAGGTGGTCGCTTTTCTCATGCGAAACCTACACCTCACGGCCAGTGCCCGAGAAACCTTTCAGCTCTACACCAAGACCGATGACATCACCCTTTTTGAAGGCCGCTCAAACCTACTGTACCAGCTCGGCAGGATCACCATCAGTCTCGAGTATACCTTCACCCAACAGGACCAGGAAACTTCCGAATTCAAGAGCCAGTCCTTCTTCGTCCGCGCCAGCCGCCCGCTCTTTTAGCCTCAGACCCTTCCTTGACAGATTCAAGTTTTGTGCTATCTTGAATTCTTGGTATTAGAATTTATTTCTGGCCACCGACAAAGGCACACCCGGTGAAAACCGGGGTCGCAAAGTCATGGGCCTAACTTCCGATTCAATGAAAGCATATCGGGACAAGGCCTGCATGGCTACCGAAGTGGCGTGGGGTTCTTGGGCCCATACTCTTTGTCGGGGGATGGGCCCTTTTATTTGATCTGTATAAGGAGATAAAGATGGAAAGAATAAAGACTCTAGGGGCTCTGATGATAATCGGTATCTTGACCTCATTGCTGGTGGCCTGCAGTGGGGGAGGCGGTCCATCACAGGGCGATGTATTGGGGGTAACTGCTCAGAATGGGAACCCG
>DATECO010000284.1:0-4438 GCA_035286865.1 Nitrospiria bacterium
GAATTCTGACCAGGATCACGGCCCGATGTTTTAGCCGCTCTAAATACGGTCTGGCGCAATCGGAAAACATCAGCCGCATTTCTTGCGATCCACCGGGAAGACAGAGAAGATAACACTCACCCCAGTGGAGGACAAAGCCGGGGGCGGTCCCTAAAGAATTCGGCAAGACGTGGGCCCGAGCCGGGATCAAGGCCTGTCGGGAAAGACTGATCGGCAAGGGCTTTTGCCTCCGGGCGAATCGGTGTTCAAGTTGCGCAAGAAGCTTTTCATGGAGGATCAATCGCCTGCCGGCCACATGGCTCACCGCCTTTCGGACGACGTCATCTTCGGTGGATCCCAACCCGCCGGTGGTCACAATCACCGATGCCCGTGAGGCGGCCTGCTGGAGCGCCATCTCGATGTCCCTCTGATCATCTCCCACGATACTCATCCATCGAACATGGCAACCCAATCGGGTGAGTTCCCGGGAAAGAAACGAGCTATTTTCGGAAGTGTCTCCCCCTGTGAGAAGCTCCGTGCCTATAGCGATGATCTCGGCCTTCATCATCCTAAAGCCTGCCCTACTCCTTGGAGAATCAGGTTGGTATAAATCCCGGCGACCATATCATCCAGCATGATAGCCGGTCCCCCGCCGATGCGCCGCTCGATCCATCGGGCCGGAAAAGGTTTTAGAATATCGAGAAGGCGAAACAGAAGAAACGCAGCCAGAAGAAAGCCCATCCCCTCCGGAATCAGGAAGGCTGCCGCGAGCATTCCAGCGATCTCATCGATCACAATGTGGGGGCTGTCCGGCTCCCGCAAGGCCTGCTCTGCCTGCCCGGCACAATAGGTCCCCACCACCAGAACTAAGATGAAGAAACTAAGATAAATGATCGGAAAAAAGAGATGAAGCAAGAAGACCAGCGCCAGCCCCACAAGGCTTCCTGCCGTTCCAGGAGCCACCGGAACCCATCCGCTTCCCAATCCGGTGGCGATCCAAAAAATCCATCGAGACAAGACGCTCGTCCCTGAGTCCTTTAAGGTCGTGACATAACACGCAGTGGTTGAGAAATCAAGATGGCGATCATTACAGGTCGAAGGGCATTCTAACACCTGCCCCGAAGGGTGTCAAGGAGATGGAGGATGAACTATCGATTCAGTTCATGGAGGATGTGGCCGAGTTCAGGGAGGATGAGTTTTTCCATGGCCAATCGGACAGCCGCCTCGGAACCCGGAAGGGAGAAGATGACCTTTCCCTGGTAAATACCGGCCGTGGCCCGACTCAACATCGCCGAAGATCCGATTTCCTGGTAACTTAAGGTACGAAAGAGCTCCCCGAAGCCGTCCAGCCTTTTCTCGAACAATCCCACGACGGCCTCATAGGTATGGTCCCGTTTGGATAAGCCTGTGCCGCCCGTGAGAATGATGGCCTGGGCGCCGTTTTGAGAGGTCTTGATCAACTCTTTGATCTGGGCAGGCTCATTCTTCACAAGGTGATCGGCGACAATCGTATGGCCATGCTCTCGCAAGAGCTGCTTGATGAGCCTACCGCTTTCATCCGTCTCTGGAGTCCGGGTGTCGCTGATGGTAACCACCATGCAACCGATGGTGGAAGGGGCCTTCGCTTTGTGTTCCTGATGACCCATCTAACCCCACACCTCCGGCGGCATCAGCAATCGCTGGACCGGGATTCCCTTCGTGACATGCTGCTCCAGGATCTCAGGGACATCATTCGGGGTCACCTTCTGATACCAGACCCCATCAGGATAGACGATGACGGTAGGCCCGTTGAAGCAGGGCCCGCAGCAGGAGGACTCGGTGACAAGCACCTGGAGAGCGAGGTTGAGCCGCGCCACCTCCATAAAGAAACGCATCAGGAGATCCTTCGAGCCTGCGGAACTGCAGGAACCTCGAGGGTGTTCTGGGGGTCGGACTTGGGTGCAAACGAGGATATGATGGGTTGGTTTAGGCATTGGAACGACCTCCTTCTTGAATCGAAGTAAACTATTCTATAATGGGGTTGGACGGAATGCAACCCCCAAGTCTTTGGCTTCCGAGGAGATTCCTCGACGTACTTTCCATACTACTTGATTTTTTAGGGAAATGTTTTATAATAATTAAAGAATGGAACTCACCTTATTGCTTAACGCAACGTATGAGCCCTTGCGAGTGGTGGATTGGAAGAAGGCCATCACCTTGTTGTGGCAAGGCAAGGTGGAGGTCCTTGAAGTCTACGATAGGGAGATCCGAGGCATCTCCATCACGATCAAGCTGCCCTCCGTCATCCGTCTTTTAAAACTGGTTAAACTGAAGGAAACCCACCATTCCGTCAAATTCTCTCGTGCCAACATCTTCGCCCGTGATAAATACCATTGTCAATATTGTGGTCAGAAGGCCCGCACAGAGGAGCTCACCTTTGATCACGTGATCCCTATTTCCAGGGGAGGCCGCAAGGCCTGGGAAAATATTGTCACGGCCTGTATTGCCTGTAATAACCGCAAGAGCGGGCATACCCCGGAGGAGGCCAGGATGCGGCTCATCAAGACCCCTACCCGGCCGCGGTGGAGTCCTACACTGACCATTACGATTGGGCTCAGGAACTTCCCTGAAAGCTGGCGGGATTACCTCTACTGGAACGTGGAGCTCGACGTGGATCAGATGGACAGTCCGCCTTCCTGAAAATGATCGTCAGAGGATCAAGGATCGGAACAGTCGCGCATGAAACCGCACCGTCGGCAGAGAAGCTTGCAGTGTACCGCCTCTAAAGGATAGCCGCAGCAGTCACAAAACCCGTCCTGGTTTTCCCGGGAAGTGGAGTTCGGTTCCGAGGACAGGGGGGTTGATTTCATGGAAGCCAGTATAGTTGAATACCTACCCCATCTGCAAGTATGATAGAAGCATGCCGCCCATGTCGGAAAGCCGTGAACAGGAAAGACAGTTGGCCGTGGAGTACTTTAAAAAGGCCTATGAGCACCAGGTGCAAGGGCAACTGGAAGAAGCCATTAAAAATTACCAAAAGTCCATCGAGATCTACCCTACCGCCGAGGCCTACACCTTCTTAGGCTGGACCTACAGCTTTATGGGCCGCTATGAGGAGGCCATTGCCGAATGTTACAAGGCCATCGAGGTGGACCCCGACTTTGGCAACCCCTATAACGATATCGGGGCCTATCTGATCGAGAAGGGCCAACTCGATGAGGCGATTCCATGGCTTGAGAAGGCCATCCAGGCTCCTCGATATGAAAGCTACTGCTTCCCCCACCTTAATCTTGGCCGAATCTGGGAAAAAAAGGGCCTCTGGGATAAAGCGCTGGAGGAGTATCAGCGGTCTCTTCAGGCAAATCCCAATTACACCTTGGCAGCCCGGGCCTACAGCCGCCTGCGCGGCATACTGAACTGAAAGAGGGGCAAAAGCGATGAATCGCTATCTCCTGGCCGTAGTGGATGACCTACTTTTCCATTCTAAAATCCAGGGCCTGCTTTCGCCTCACGGTTATACTGTAAAGGTCATCCCGGATCCAGTGGCCGCAGCAGATCATGCCCGGCGTCAGCGACCGGCCCTGGTGATCATTGACCTGGGCCTTGGACACGGCGACCCTTTTGAGTTGATTAAGGTCATCAAGGGTGAGCTGGCCCTCCCTGTTCTGGCTTATACCCGCCACACGGACCTGACCGGGATGCAAAAAGCCATGGCGCTTGGGTGTGATAAAGTGGTGGCACGATCTGAATTTTTCGATAATATTGCTATATTAGTGGAGTCATTAGCCCTAAAATAGCTATTATTTATAATAAAGGTGGGATTATATGCAAAAGTTGCCCCTTCACGACGAACATCAAAAACGGGGTGCCCGGTTTGTGACCCGGTCCGGATGGGAGATTCCGGATCACTACGGTGACCTCCCGTCCGAATACCATGCGGTGCGGCATGAGGTCGGCCTAATTGACTCTTCGTTTCGGGGAAAGCTGAAACTGCGGGGAAAGGACCGGGTCGAGTTTCTCCATGGGATGGTGACAAACGATATAAAAAGCCATAAACCCGGCGGCGGCTGCTATGCTGCCATTACCAACGCCAAGGCCAAAATGCTCTCCGACTGCCGAATTTATTGCTTGGCCGATTCTCTGCTCCTGGATTTGGAACCCGAAGTGGTCCAGAAAATCAAACAGCACCTGGATCGGTACATCATCGCCTCCGATGTCGTCCTCGAAGACCTGACCGAGAAGTGGGGACTTCTGTCCCTGTACGGGCCGGAAGCCTCCAATCACCTGATTAAGACGCTCGGCCTCGCCGGTCTCCCGAAGACCGAATACGCCTGTCTTGAGACATCGGTTCAATCCAGAAACATGATTATTGCGCGCAATGAAATTACAGGAGAGGTAGGATACGACCTTTATATTTCGACGGAGGATCTTCCGTTCTTTTTCCAGAAAATGCTCGCGGTCGGCGCAAGGCCGGTGGGGC
>DATECO010000285.1:0-2258 GCA_035286865.1 Nitrospiria bacterium
ACGATATGGAACTCAAAATCCTCATAGGCCTTCAGGACCCGGCCCGTGAGGTTTGCCAGCCGGCAAAGCGCCCACCGGTCAATCTCCCACAGGGCGCTATCTTCTACCCAGTGTCGCGCGGGGTCAAAGTCATAGAGATTACCCAGGAGAAAGCGGCAGGTGTTTCGGATTTTCCGGTAGGCCTCCACCAGGTGTAAGAGAATCTCCTGCGAGATGCGCACATCCTCCCGATAGTCCTCCGCCGCAACCCAGAGTCTTAAGATCTCGGCCCCATAACGGTCGATGACCTCCTGCGGGGCGATGACGTTACCCGCCGACTTGGACATCTTCTTACCACTCCCATCCACCACAAAGCCATGGGTCAGGACCGTCTTGTAAGGGGCCCTGCCCTCCGTGCATACCGAGGCCAAGAGGGCACTATGAAACCAACCCCGGTGCTGATCCGAACCTTCCAGGTAGAGGTCCGCAGGCCATGAGAGCTCTGAACGACGCTTGAGCACCGCCGCATGGCTCACACCTGATTCAAACCATACATCCAGAATGTCTTTTTCTTTTTCAAAATCCAGACCCTGGCACTGTGGACATTGCGTCCCGGCAGGAAGAAGCTCATGGGCCGGCCTGGAAAACCAGAGATCAGCCCCTTCCCGCTCGATCAGACTGGCCACGTGGTTAATAATCGAGACATTCAGCAGGATGGCCCTACAGGACCGACAGTGAAAGGCAACAATCGGCACCCCCCACGACCGCTGTCGTGAGATGCACCAGTCGGGGCGATTCTCGACCATCCCATAGATCCGCTCCCTTCCCCACCGGGGCACCCAGTTGACCCGATCAATCTCGGCTAAGGACTTTTGCCGAAGTTCCTGGGCCTCCATTGAGATAAACCACTGCTCGGTGGCCCGAAAGATCACCGGACTTTTGCACCTCCAGCAGTGGGGGTAAGTATGCGTCAGGCTTTCAGCCTTAATGAGCACAGCTCTATCCATCAGGAGTTGAAGGATGGCATCATTGGCCTTAAAAACTTTCTGTCCAGCCAGTCCCTGCACACCGACCTCATCCGTAAATCGTCCCTGATCATCGACCGGTGCGATCACCTTGAGCTGTGGATCGGCCAGTGAAAGTTCGTAATCCTCCTGCCCATGGCCAGGGGCAATGTGGACACAGCCCGTGCCCTGATCCATGGTGACAAAATCGGCCGTGATGATTCGCCTCGCCGTATCCTTAAAGAAAGGATGCTCATAGACGAAGGTTTTTCCTTGAAGCTCCTTTCCTGTGAGAGGAGTCCCCATCAGATGATATTCATTCTCTGTCAGCCCGAATTTTTCCATGCAGACTTTGTACAGCTTTTCGGCCAAGATCCAGGTCTCTTTCTTCCCCTTCCATGTGACCTCGACTAGAACATAATGTTCACTAGGATGCACCGCAATCGCCTGATTGGCGGGAAGGGTCCAGGGTGTGGTGGTCCAGATCAGAATATACCCCCCAAGGTCTAACTTTTTGACTGGATCGCCGCCGATTCCTGTAATCGGGAACCTGACATAGATCGAGGGCGAGGTATGCTCCTCGTACTCCACCTCGGCCTCGGCCAGGGCCGTCTCATCCTGGGGACACCACAGCACCGGTTTTTTACGCTTGTAGACCCCTCCCTGGGCCACGATCTTGGAAAATTCCCTCACGATCGCGGCCTCATAGCCTGCTTCCATCGTGAGGTAGGGGCGTTCCCAATCCCCCAGGACACCCAGCCGCTTAAATTCCTCCCGCTGGATCTTGTAGTATTTCTCGGCATATTCCCGACAGAGCTCTCTGATCTGAAGCTGGTTTAACTTTTCTCTCTTTTTACCCAGTTCCTTCATCACCTGGTGTTCGATCGGCAGCCCATGGCAATCCCATCCGGGAATATAAGGGGCATAAAAGCCTGCCATCGATCTGGCCTTGACGATGATGTCTTTTAAGATCTTATTGAGGGCATGGCCGATATGGATATGCCCATTGGCATAGGGGGGGCCGTCGTGCAGGATAAAAGAGGTCCGGCCTCTATTTTGCTCCATCAGCCGATCATATAATCCCTTTTCTTGCCACTCGGCCAGTATCTCGGGCTCCCGTCGATTCAGTTCGCCCTTCATCGGGAAGGGGGTCTGGGGAAGGTTCAGCGTCTCTTGATAACCCATAGAACTCCTGGAAATAAATTATGAAAATAGTAACATCGTGGTATACTCCTGTCAACCTCTTCTCGTTCTACATGTATGTTATAGAACGAA
>DATECO010000286.1:0-6089 GCA_035286865.1 Nitrospiria bacterium
GTCCGGCTTGAAAAGCTCACAAAGCGCTTTGGAGAGACCAAAGTTCTTCAGGCTATCGATCTGACGATCCATGACGGGGAGTTCTTCACCATTGTAGGGCCAAGCGGGTGTGGCAAGTCCACGATTTTAAATTTGATCTCAGGCCTGGAGGAGCCCACTTCGGGGGAGATCTACTTTGATGGGCAATCGGTTAGCCATCTTTTCCCCAGGGAACGGGATGTTGCGATGGTGTTTCAGAGCTATGCCCTTTATCCCCACATGACAGTGTACGAAAATCTGGCATTTCCACTTCGGATGAAGAGAACGCCTTCGGGCGAGATTGACCGGCAGGTCAGAAAGGTAGCCGAGCTGCTGGACTTGTCCGCTGTGATTTCTCACCGGCCCCGCGAGCTTTCCGGGGGGCAACGACAGCGGGTAGCCCTTGGGCGTGCCATGGTTCGGCAACCCCGGGTTTTTCTCCTCGATGAGCCCCTCTCCAATCTAGACGCACAACTCCGGATCGAGATGCGAAGCGAGCTTAAAAAACTGCATGGTACCCTTGGGGCGACCATGATTTATGTGACTCATGATCAAGCCGAGGCGATGACGCTTTCAGAGCGGATGGCAGTGCTCCAGGAAGGAGTGATTCAACAATGTGGGACGCCCCGTGAGGTGTACGGGCGGCCGGCCAACCTCTTTGTAGCCAGCTTTATCGGGAGTCCTCCGATGAACCTTCTGGGCGGGAGGTTGACGGCAACTACCCCGAACGCCATTCATCTTGGAAATGATGCTTCGTATGAGCTGTCAAGTGAGGCATTTGAGCGAATCAGAGCCGCCAAAACAGCGGGCCGAATTATGTTAGGCATCAGGCCCGAACATATCCACCTCGCAAGGGTGAATGGTCAAAAAAGGTGGATGGCTCAGATCTCCATGGTCGAACCCATGGGATCGGAGATCTGGATTGAGCTGAACTGGGTTAACCACACGCTCAGAGTGAAAGCCCCAGCCAATTTTGATGGGAAGATTGGAGAAACGGTCTATTTGGAGATGGATGCTAAAAATGTTCACTTCTTTGATGCCGAAACAGGGATCCGGATCTCATAGGGCAATATTGCTATGGGCGTGGAGGTCCAGAATAGCACTCAGGAGGCTACGAGAGATAACAAAATGAGATCTAAGCATTTTTCTTGACTTCTCGGCTGCACTTCTTTATAATTATTTTGTACACAAAGTAAATAGAGGGGGTGATTTCCATGAGATTTTGGGAACGTGTGAATAAAGATCTTCGACTGGCCATGAAGGAAGGCGTGGATCTCCTCAAAGAAGGAACGAGCACGCTGACCACAGAGGCAAGGCGTCTCACCAAGAAAGGAGCGGCTTCCATGAAGGCCGGAGCCAGGCGTATGACGAGGCTCGGCAAGCTGCGTTATGAGGTCTACCGCTTAAACCGGAAGGCACATTCCAAATTCGCGGATATGGGTGGACAGGTATATGATCTGACCTCAAAAGACCTCACTAAATTTAAAATGGACGAGCAATTGAAAAAGCTTATCCTGGAGACCAGACAGATCGAGGAACGGATCAAGACACTAGAGTCTGAGATTCGCAGACTCGTAAAAAGCAAACAGAAGAGGGCAGCATAAGGCAATAATGTTGACTCTCCTCGAGAAATCACTGAAAGAAAAACTGGTTGGCTACCGTCTGGTTGTGGCCTCGAACCGAGAGCCCTATATTCACCGGAAGGTCAGGGGAGTGATCCGCTGTGATCGCCCGGCAGGAGGTGTGACAGCGGCGCTTGACCCTTTGCTTCAGTCTGTAAACGGGGTCTGGGTGGCCTGGGGTAGCGGGGATGCGGACCAGCAGGTGGTGGATCAGCAGGACCGCCTTCGTGTTCCACCCGATCATCCTTGTTACACGCTGCGGCGGATTTGGCTTACCCCCGAGGAAGTAGAACAGTATTACTCCGGCTATTCCAACCGTTTCCTTTGGCCCCTGTGTCACATGACACTGGACCGTGTGGTCTTTCGTCAAAGAGATTGGGAGGCCTACCAGCAGGTCAATGAACGTTTTTCGCAGGCTATCCTGGAAGAGTTGGAGGGCTTGCCGGGCCTGGTCTGGATTCAGGATTATCATCTAGCCCTTTTACCTTTGCTCCTGAAGCAACAAAGACCAGATCTGACCGTTGCGCTGTTCTGGCACATCCCTTGGCCTCCACATGATATCTTCCGAATCTGCCCGCAGCGCAAAGAGCTCCTTTCAGCCCTGCTGGCATGTGATCAGATCGGCTTTCATCTTAACCGGTATCGACAGAATTTTCTTAAGTGTGCCGAGCGAGAATTAGATGCTAAGATACAAGGAGGGGACTTGGTCCGATATCGTGATCGCCAGACCCTGATTTCGGCCAATCCGGTAAGCATCGATTTTGCAGGGTTTGAACAACTGGCTCGTTCCCAGGATACGATTAGGAGAATAGACAATTTGCGTAAACGTCTGAAGGCAGGTCTAGAAACGATTGTCGGTTTAGGTGTGGATCGACTTGACTATACTAAGGGGCTCCTCAAACGTCTCTGGGCACTGGAGGAATTCCTTGCGCGTTATCCAAAGTTCCACGGTCGTTTCCTGTTTATCCAGATTTCAGCGCCCACCCGGGCGGAGAGTGAGCCTTACCGAAGTTACCGGGACATTCTTCAGTCCACCGTGAAAGAAATCAATGGAAAATTCGGCCGATCTGGCTGGAGACCCATCGAGTATATCGAGGGGAATCTCAGCCACGATTCGCTGGTGGCCTATTATCGGTTGGCCAACTTCTGCCTCGTCAGCTCCGTATACGATGGAATGAATCTTGTATCCAAAGAATATGTGGCTTCAAAGGTTGACGAATCGGGTGTCCTGTTGCTGAGTGAGATGACGGGCGCCCTGGAAGAATTGGACGGTGCTTTGCCGATTAACCCCTATGATGTGGAAAGTTCGGCTGAAGCGATTCGACAGGCGATTGAGATGCCCAGAGAGGAGCAACGGATGCGTATGGCCAGGATGAGGGCTTATATCCAAAAAAATGATATCTATCACTGGATGAAGGCCAACCTGGAGGGCATCTCCCGGAGCATAGACTAACTGATGTGGTTTCTGTTCACTCGATCATCCCTATCCTTGCTTCAGAAAAAGTTAAAAAGACCTTGGGCGCTCTTTCTGGATTTTGATGGTACACTGGTGCCAATTGCCCCACGGCCGGAAGAGGCTGTCCTGGATTCCTCAACGCGCAATCTGCTGAGGTCAATCTCAGAGTGGGTTCCCGTGGCATTTGTCAGTGGACGGGCTGTGTGGGATCTGGAATCCCGGGTGGGTCTCACGGGGGTGACGTACGTGGGTAACCATGGCTTGGAGATCACTGGAGGCGGGGTTCGGTACCTGATGGATGGCGCCGTTCATTGGCGTCAATTTCTCGAGAAAGTGTCGAGTCAGCTACAGGATGATCTTGGTACGATCCCCGGCATACTCCTTGAAGATAAAGTATATACCTTAAGTGTGCATTACCGACTGGCTAATTGGAATTCGAGACAAAAAGCCCTCGAATTGGTCAGCAAGCGGCTAACACCTTTTAAAGATCAAGGCCTGATCGTAATCGGTCAGGGCAAGGCGGTGTGGGAGATAAGGCCTCCGGTGGAATGGAATAAAGGGAGTGCTGTGGTTTGGATTTTAGAACAGCCCGGGTTTAAAGGGCGGTGGCCTCTATACATTGGCGATGACGTGACAGACCAGGATGCGTTTCGTATGATCCGGAATTGCGGGATAGGGATTGTGGTGGGGCCGGCCAAGAAAATGGGTCTAGCCCACTATGCCATCAGCAATCCACAGGGGGTTCACCGATTTCTTCAAGGCCTTCTGGATCATCTTTATGGGAGGAAGCTACTCTCTGAGAATCTTCTTTCTTCTTAAGCCATTTGTTTGTTACGTTTTTGCTCCGACCAGATAACACCGGCGGTGGTCAAGAGATTTGTGAGCAGAATGATCAGGAGCGCAATGTCCCCAAAGGCTTCTGTTTCTGGGATTCCGGCTGCAACGGGAAGGGGGGCCAGCTACGTATGAGTAAATGATATTGCCAGGCTGGTTTAAATACATTATACTTTCAGAACGGTAGGGGTAAAAAGGCCAAATGTTCACCATTATACTGGAAATTCCGCCACCGTCAAGATTATAAAGGAGATTACCATGACAGATTTTCATCAGACGGGGGTAATCGCCACCCTGCACCGCCTGGGGAAGGTGGATCCTAATCGCCTTGAAACTGAGCTGGAGGCCTTTGCCTACCAGATGCCGATTGCCCTGGTTCTTCCATCCCTGTATAGCGAACTTGAAAGGCCTGCCCTCAAGAACATCGTCAATGAACTTCAGTCGGTCAAATATCTCAATGAGATCGTCATTTCATTGGACCGGGCCAGCGGGCAGGAGTTTGATCACGCACGGAAGTTTTTCTCCAACCTCTACTGTGAGCACAAGGTGATCTGGAATGACGGGGAGCGGGTCCAGCAGCTTTTGAAGCTCGTCTCAGAAAACGGATTGGATATTGGTAATCCGGGAAAAGGCCGCGGAGCATGGCTGGCGTATGGCTACGTTCTCGCGAGGCGCCGCAGCAAGGTCATCGTCCTGCATGATTGTGACATTCTGACCTACAGTCGGGAGTTCCTCGCTCGACTCTGCTATCCGGTTGTAAATTCCAATATGGGGTATGAATTCTGCAAAGGTTACTATCCTCGAGTCACAGATCGGCTCCATGGCCGTGTGACGAGACTGTTTATTACTCCCCTGATCCGCACCCTTCTGTCTATGATTGGCCAGCACCCTTTCCTGGCCTATCTGGATAGTTTCCGCTACCCGCTGGCTGGCGAATTTTCGATGCTGGCCGATCTGGCCCGGGTGAACCGGATCCCTGGAGATTGGGGGTTGGAAATCGGCGTGCTGGCTGAGATCTATCGAAACGTCTCGATCAAGCGGATCTGCCAAGTAGACCTGTGCGAGAACTACGAGCACAAGCACCAGGCCCTATCACCGGATGATCCTCAGAAGGGATTAATGAAAATGGTCATTGATATCACCAAGTCCCTGTTAAGGAATCTGGCTGCAGAAGGGTTGGTGTTTGATACAGCGTTCTTTAATACCCTCCGAACTGCCTATGTACAGGCGGCCCAAGATGCAATTAAGAAGTATGAAGATGATGCCAGAATCAACGGCCTGGTGTTCGACCGACATGAGGAGCGAATTGCCGTTGAGGCCTTTACCCGGGGGATCAAGATTGCCGCGGATGAGTTTATTCAGGATCCCCTGGGCATCCCGCTAATCACCACCTGGAACCGGGTGATCTCTGCAATCCCTGACTTTTTTGAAAGGCTGGAGAACGCCGTGGATGTGGACAATGCGGAGTAGGGTCTGTGCTCCGGGATGAAGTCAAGAGCCAGCTTCAGTCCATTGGACAGGCCGACATCCTGGTGGGTATCCCCAGCTACAATAATGCCAGGACGATTGGCCGTGTGGTGCAGGCGGTCAGTGCAGGCCTGGCCAAATATTTTCCGGAGGCCCGGGCAGTTCTTGTGAACTCTGATGGAGGTTCTCTGGACGGGACGCCTCAGAGGGTGGCTGAGGTGGGTGTGGACTTGCAAAGCATTCTGATTGCCCACCGGGTAAATCCACTTCACAAGATCTCAACCCCCTATCACGGGATACCAGGGAAAGGCAGCGCTTTTCGGATGATCTTTGAGATAGCGAGAGCCCTGGAAGTGAAGGCCTGTGCTGTAGTGGATTCAGATCTGCGAAGCATTACTCCCGAGTGGATTGAGCTGTTGCTAAGGCCGATCCTTAAGGAAGGCTATGATTATGTAGCACCTTTTTATCTGCGGCACAAGTATGATGGGACGATTACCAACAGCATTGTCTATCCGTTGACCCGTGCACTTTATGGCAAACGTATTCGGCAGCCCATCGGCGGGGAGTTTGGTTTTACCGGTGAACTGGCGGGTTACTTTCTCACAAAGGATGTCTGGGGAACAGATGTGGCCCGGTATGGAATTGATATCTGGATGACCACCACCGCCATTACCAGAGGCTGTAAAATCTGC
>DATECO010000287.1:0-3165 GCA_035286865.1 Nitrospiria bacterium
ATCCTGTAACAAGATAGCTATAAGGACTCGGCCAGAAACTAGCAAGACTCATTGTGGTTGAAAAGAGGCCCGCCATAACCAGCAGGACTTTACGGTCTTTTGCGATTTTTAAAAATGACGTTGTGAATAGATAATTACCAAAAAAGATATTCCAGGCACCGATCCATCCCCAACGGAACCAAAAATCAGCGATCTCGGCTGTTTTGCTGAGGTAAGCAATCCCAAAACCTCCAAGCCAGATTGAAAGGACGACACACTCAAAGAAGTACGCCCAGGAGGTCAGTGCTTTTATCTTCCTGCTTATAATAAAAATACCAAAAGCAAGTAGAATGGCAGCCGTCGCAAAATTCGGCAGTGCGTATATATTCCAGCTATAAGAGGATAAATCCCAAACGCTCATTTATTCTCTCCAAAACGACCAAAATAGCGAGTTGTCTATTTCCACTTAAACCGATACCGGCACTTGGCTTTGTTTCTTCACCGGCAGCGAGAAGGCGAACGTGCTTCCTTCTCCCGGTCTACTCTCCACCCAGATCTCTCCCCCATGCAGCTCCACAAACTTCTTGCTGATCGCCAGGCCCAGCCCCGTCCCGCCTCTTCGTCCCCCATCCAACTGCCGAAACTCCTCAAACAGCTTCCCCTGATCCTCCGTCTTGATCCCGCAGCCTGTATCTCTTACAGAAACCACCACATACGCTCCCCGCTGCTCCGCTCTGACTTCCACCTCTCCACGATCCGTAAACTTGATCGCATTGCTCACCAGGTTTAACACCACTTGCCTCAGTCGGGTGCCGTCCCCCCAGACCCGCGGCAGACTTACCCCCACTTCTTGCTTGAGCTCGATCTGCTTGCCTGCCGACAGCGCCTGCGCTGTAGAGAGCACCCCATGCACTAACTCCCGCAAATCCACCTCCTCCACACGCAGGTCCATCTTCCCCGCCTCGATCTTGCTTAAATCCAATAGATCGCTGATCAACCCCAGCAGGTGTTGCCCGCTCTTATGGATCGCTTCCAGATCCACCCGCTGTGGGTCGGTCAGTGGCCCTTCGATCCCCTTGAGCATCACCTTGCTGAACCCAATGATCGAATTTAACGGCGTCCTCAGCTCATGCGACATATTGGCCAAAAACTTGCTCTTCATCCGGTCCGCTTCAGAGATCTTCTGGTTGGAGTCAGACAACTGCCGGTTCGCCCTCTCTAACTCCACCGTCCGGTCTCTGACTTTTTCTTCCAACTGCGCGTTTAATCCGGTCAGCTCGGTGTTCAGCCGCATCACTCGGTCATACAGCGTGGCATTGGATAAGGCAATCGCCGCCTCCACTCGCAGCTTGTCTAGAAACTTCAGGTCCAGGTCCGTGTAGGACTTCAGGTTGGTCTTCTCTCCCAGGTGGATCAGTCCGATAAACTCATGACCCGTGCTGAGGGGAACACAGACAACTGAACCGGTTCGGGTAAAGAACGACCGGGCCGCTTCCTTGATCTCGGCATAGGCCGGCTCCTGTTCGACAACATCCGCCTCAATGATCCCCGGATGATGCCGGACCCATTCGATCAAGGGATCATCAGCCGGGAGAACCACCCCCGAAGCCTCCCCGGCTGTTTCCAGAGGATGGTAGTTCTGACTCTTCTCGTCTCCCAGCAGAAGCGTGGCCTGCTTCGCATAGAGCGTCTCAACCAGGGTATGGAGAACCTGGCGACTTAATTCCCGGAGGTCTCCCAGTACCGCCATTCTCTCAAGCAACTGGTCTAAGACCTGCTGCAGGTTGTATTTTCTCCGCTGGAAGAGGTGATCAATCTTAGGCTGGATGGTCTGGTAGTAGACCGTCATCAGGTAGAACAGACCCAGGGAAAAGACCGACACCCCCCAGGTGGGAAGCGTCTCTAGCCACGGCCGGGACAGCTTTAAGATCAAATACAAGGGTACAAGAACGAGTGAAGATAAGGCCGCCCAAAGAAGGGTCTTGTGGATCACGGTCTGGATGTTGATTAGGCGATACCGGATAATCGCATAGCTGAGCAGTGGCGGGTAGAGTGCGACCAAAGGAACGCCCCATGGGAAGATCGGAATGTCAAAGGTCATGAGATAGGTGGTCCACCCCCCTAAGAATCCTGTACCCATACCTAAGAGCATGAAGAAAGACTTTTTACGCCATTCGTCCTTAGATTGCCGGTAGCGCTCGATAAGCTTTAACTGAGCAAAGCCGGGGAGGAGAAGCCCCAATAAGGGATGAAGCAGCAATAACCACTTACCCTGCGTATAATAGCGAACGCCCATAAAGTTCTCATTGACACGTGCAACCCATAGGCCCGGAAACAGAAACGATAGTCCCACGGTTGCGACGGTTAAAACATATCCGAGGACCAGGAATCTGTGATAGGGTAGATTCAAAAGGAGGTGGACATAGTGATAGAAGAAGATATAAATAAATAGGGAAAAGAGAAGGCAGCCACGCGACAGTGTCAGCGCTGTTTGTGGATCGGGTGCGAGGGGAACACTACCCAGTAAGGTCGCCCACCCGGCCACGGAGATTCCGAAGAACGAGAAAGACAGATGAATGGGGTCCCTGGGGTTTTTCCAAAGGACAAAAAGAGCCAAGGGAAGGCTAGTCAGTGCGGACAAAAATAAGGAATAGACAAGGTAATCATTGTAAAAGCTATAGCCCATCGCTTATTTCTCCCCAAACGTCACCGACCGGTTTCTGCCGTCCGCCTTGGCCCGATACAGCGCCTCATCCGCACGGCGAATGAGATCCTCCTCGCTAATCGTCTCCCCGTTGAATGTGGCCACTCCCAGGCTGATGGTTAGTCGAACAGGCTTCTTGATATTTGTCCCTAGATCGGTCTCCTCGACTCTTTTTCGAAGGCGTTCCGCCACGATGATCGCCCCTTGGGCATCTACCTGGGGAAGAAGAACCAGAAACTCCTCCCCGCCGTAACGCCCGATGACATCATATTCTCGCTTACCGACGCACAAGACCTTCGCCAGCGACTGGAGAACCGCGTCTCCGGCCTGGTGGCCCAGCGTGTCGTTGATCTGCTTGAAGTGGTCCAGGTCGAGCATGATACAGGAGAGAGGACTTTTAAACCGTTGTGCCATCGCCAATTCCTCCCGCGACCTTCGGTTGAGATAGCGTCGGTTGGGCAGACCGGTCAGCTCATCCGTCA
>DATECO010000288.1:0-2900 GCA_035286865.1 Nitrospiria bacterium
CTCCGTGATCCGCAGTATCAATAATGGGGTACCCATTGCCACTTATACTGGGCACGGGAATGCCTTCCAATGGTCGCCCCAGGAGATTATCAGTGTCGACCCTATTGCTCAGCCCCCTAAGAATGATGTCGCAGCCTTGGAGAATGGGCCACGCCAGCCCTTTATTATTGCCTTAAGCTGTCTGAATAACTATTTTGTCTTCCCGGGTTTAAGCTCCTTGGGAGAGGTCTTTGTCAGGGCAGAGGGCAAAGGGGCGATTGCGTATTGGGGTGGGGCGGGCCTTGGATTTAGCGCTGACCATGAGGTGGTTGCAACGGAATTCTTTAGTGCGCTTGCCTCCCGCAAGGAGACCCTCTTGGGAGCGATCATCAACACAGCTATAAAGCCTATAATCGAAGCGAGGATCTCCGAGGGTATTGTAAAGCAGCTTGTTCTGTTAGGAGATCCGGCACTTAAACTCTCCCTTCCTCAAACCACGCAATCTTCCCCTCCGCCATCAGACGGAGGAAGCCCCACACCTAACAATGATAGTGGTGGCGGGGGCTGCTTTATTGCCACCGCTGCCTATGGCTCCCCCCTGGCACCTCAGGTCAAGCTCCTGCGGGAGTTTCGGGATCGCTATCTCGTGACCCACGGGGTCGGTAGAAGGGTCGTGGCCTTTTACTATACCTTCAGCCCGCCACTGGCAGAGTTCGTCTCCCGCCATGAAGCGCTCCGTGCAGGGATTCAGATCGCGCTTCTACCTGTCCTGGGATTTTCGTATCTGATGGTGAAGACCACGGCCTGGATGAAGTTTCTTTTCATGGCGGGTAGTCTGTTAATGCTTGTGTGGAGGATCAGGAAGTAGCCCACCGGTTCCAAAACTTTTCAATTTGAAAAACCGCAGGGGATGTGCTATCTTTTCCGGCCATGATCCGAGGCTATAAAGGGATCCTGCCCAAAATTCATCCCTCCGTTTTTGTGGACGAGAGTGCCCAGGTGATCGGGGATGTGGAGATTGGGGAGGATTCCAGCATCTGGTTTCATGTCCTGATCCGGGGCGATGTCCATTATATCCGCATCGGTAAAAGGACTAATGTCCAGGATGGTTCCCTGCTGCACGTCACACGAAGACAGTGGCCCCTAATCTTGGGAAACGAGATCACCGTGGGGCATGGGGCCACACTTCACGGATGTGTGATCAAGGACCGCTGTTTGATTGGAATGAGGGCTGTTCTGCTGGATGGGGCTGAGGTGGGTGAAGAGAGCATCATCGGGGCTGGGGCATTGGTTACCGAGGGAACCATCATCCCTCCTCGTAGTATGGTTTTCGGTTTGCCGGCCAAGGTTGTGCGTACGCTTACTGATAAAGAGGTGGCCAAGATCCGGCAGAGCGCCGAAAACTATGTCCTCCTGGCCAAGGATTATCTTAAACAAACCCAATAGCGCATTAAAAATTTGTCCTCATTACGAGGAGGAAAGTCCCATGCAAAGGAACCGCGCACTCATTTTTGCCACTATAGCCTTTGTTCCCTTGCTGTCCGTAAGCTCAGTTTGGGCTAACCCTCTATTTGGTCCCAAGACCTACACCCGAGAAAGAGGAGGACCTGAAGCATTCAAAGAAAGCTTCCAGATCTGTGCCCTGTCCGGCGTCTATTCACTCATCGTCGAAAATAGCGTGTATACCAAATCGGAAAGAGACGGAAAGGAAGAAGGTAACGAGAAACACAAGAAAGATAAAGATACGAAAGAGAAACACAAGAAGAAAGAAAGGAAAGGAAAAGAAAACAAAGTCAGTGCCGCCGAGATAGAAATAAATGGGGAAAAGATCATCGAAGAAGACGACTTCAATAACAAGCTCGCCCGGATCGAGAGGACCATCCTTCTCCCCCCGGGAGAGAACAAAATGGAACTGGAGATCGAAGGGGACCCCGGGCCTTTTATCACAGTGACCATCGAATGTGCCTCAGGATGTATTGAACCCCGGATTACCCATCCCACCGCAGGGGCTACCCTGAACCAATCCACAACCCTGATCCAGGGGAATCTCTCGCATGTTTATGGAGAGGTGGGTGTAACGGTCAGTGGACAGTTGGCGCAGTTTAACGGATTAGAATTTGCGGCCGTCGGCGTGCCTTTGAATATAGGTCAGAATACCATTACAGCGACCGCGACCGATGCTTGTGGTCTGCAGGCGACGGCCACCACTCAAGTGAATGTAGAGAGCCTTATAGAACCCCTGGTTATACTCTCAGCCGCACCAAATGCAGTAGTCGCCCCAGTTACAGTCCGTTTTCGGGCCTTGGCCATTCCACCGAATCCTGTTGCCAGCTATCGCTGGAATTTTACCACCGAAACTGAGCCGGAAGTTTCTTTTACATATGAATCCCCGGGGCTTTATCTTCCGGAAGTCACGGTCACAGATATAAAAGGATTGACTTACAGCGCCACCGCGGTTGTGAAGGTGCTGGACTCGACACGGCTCAACACTCTGTTACAGACCAAGTGGGCTAAGATGCGAGACGCTCTAGGCCAGGGAAACTTTGAGCAAGCCTTAGGCTACTTTACAAGAGGATCACAGGACCGGTATCGGGAAGTCTTTGAGGCGATTCGGGATAAGCTGGGTGAGGAGGCCGCGGCCCTGCATGACATCGTGTTGGTATCCTTTAGTGGGAACACAGCCAAATACCGAATTCAACGAACAGAGATTATTAATGGCCAGCCCCAGATCTTGACCTACTGGGTCTACTTTATCCAGGATGCCGATGGTATTTGGAGGATCAGGCAGTTCTAACCCAAGGAGGCTCTCATGGTCTGGTGGAAAAGACTGAAGGCGTGGCAGAAAGCAGGGCTTATCGTGGGTACTATCTACTTTGTCGTTTATATGATGCTACTTCACCTAGGTCTAAATAGTCCTCCAG
>DATECO010000289.1:0-3957 GCA_035286865.1 Nitrospiria bacterium
TAGATAGATGAGAACGCCGAACAGACTGCCCACAGTTCCTGGCGCCACAGGCGCGTGACCACACCCAAAGCCCGTTGCCAAGATGCAGGCCCATCGACTCACCATAATATTGAAATCTCTTTCCTCATCCCCTCCGTTTCATCTGTAGCAGTGAAAGGCCTGACCCTCTGATGAATGAGGAAAAACGCACCTAACTCTTTAAAATTTGTGGCCATTCTAGCATTCCCGATATGGGGTGTCAAGGTGCGTGTATATCTTCCCCCCTCAGTTTTAAGGTGCTTGACGGAGTTTTCCGATGGAGAATGATTCTGCCTCTGACGTCATTCCCGCGAAAGCGGGAATCCAGGTTTATTACGTGCTGGATGAGTCATGACGAATTGCAGGAAGACATGGCCAAAGCCATCCGTCGTCAGTAATGAGAAAGCAAGCAAACATCTGGATTCCCGCTTTCGCGGGAATGACAAAAAGACTGCTGACTGGGCGGCAATACCCGGTCCAATTGGGCATGCTCGACTAGGTGGAGACCCAATCCCGGCCAAAACTGAGGGGGTGTCAAGGTGCGCGAATATCTTGTGCAGGAGTATTTCTTAGCCAATCATAGATTGAAAACTGCAGAAGACGATGAGCCCCTCCTCCACCTGGAGCGAATGCCACCAACTTTGATGTCCTCGCGGGGGTTGTGATACGTGTTCGCCCTCGCCTTAACGCGGGGCACACGCCGAATGAAAGCTGTTGTATAAAAAACTTTTTGTCTTCCCTTGTTTTTTTCTTGACAAAATAAAATAATGCGTTATATTTACAAAGGAATTATTTTTTATTCGGGGTTTGTGTGCGGCAGTCTTAGGACAACTCCTAACCATTGGAGGTGTTAATCAACAACAAAACCACAACAAGGGCGCGTGCCCGACATTACGAAAGGGGGCAAAGAGATTGCATGCATTAGGAATGCATTTGCTCGTGGAGTTGAGAGACTGTAACCCCAAAATCCTGAGTGACCTCAAAAAGGTCGAAGAAATCCTCGTCACCGCAGCCAAAGCAGCTAAAGCCACCATCGTTCAAACCCATTTTCATCAATTTAGCCCCTTCGGAATAAGCGGAGTCGTCATCATCGCGGAATCCCACCTCAGCGTACACACGTGGCCCGAGTATGGTTATGCGGCGGTGGACATCTTCACCTGCGGAGATACACTAAAGCCGGAGCTGGCAGTATCCAGCGTGATCGAAAGATTCCACTCCAAACAGCCCTCGATCATTGAAGTCAAGCGGGGGATCCTATCACGGGACAATGTCAAGTTGCCCCATAAGGCGGTCAAAGGAGAGGCAATCGAGTATGCCAGAACCAAAGAGTTGCAAATGGTTCCTTGATTTTTTGAGCCCCGATGAAGGGCACATGCATGGCATTAAGACGATCCTGTTTGCCAAGCAGACCAAGTACCAACAGCTTGAAATCATGGACACCGGGAGTTATGGACGCTGTCTAGTCCTGGATGGGAAGCTCCAATCCAGCGAGCTGGACGAGTTCATCTACCATGAGGCCCTTGTACATCCTGCCATGCTGAGTCACCCTGATCCCAAACGCATTTTTGTGGTAGGAGGAGGGGAGGGGGCCACTCTGAGAGAGATCCTGCGCCACAAGACCGTAGAGCACGTCTTAATGGTCGATATCGACCAGGAGGTGGTGGAAAGCTGTAAAAAACACCTCCCTGAATGGCACAAAGGATCCTTCGATGATCCCAGGGTTGAACTGAAATTTCTGGACGCTCGAAAATATCTGGAAGAAACAAAGGATCGTTACGACATCATTGTGATCGACATCTCAGAGCCTGTAGAGGAGGGGCCGGCTTATCTGCTCTATACGAGAGAATTTTACTCCCTGGTACAGAATCGCCTGACCCCAAATGGCTTGATCACCCTTCAGGCAGGGTCCACTGCCCTGACCAGCCTGACTTGCCTCAGTGCGGTGTATCAAACCATCAAAGCCGTCTTCCCCATCGTCGTCCCCTACCAGGCCTGCATCCCGTCTTTCGGGATTCCGTGGGGATTTGTGGTAGCTTCAAAATTGGTGGACCCCCGAAAAATTTCGATTGAGGAGATTAACAAGACCATCTCCAAAAGGATCCGTGGCGAGCTGCGATATTATGATGGCGAAACACATACGGGACAGTTTCTCCTCCCCAAACACATTCGCCAGGGAATCGAAAAAGAAAATAGGATGATTGAAGATAATCACCCCCTTTATACTTACCACTGAGCTCGCTCACGGTTAACAATTCACAATCCACGGTTCCAGTATTATAGCTGTGAATCGTGAATAGTGAACCGTGATGCGGTTCCCTCCCCATGGATGTAGACGAACAACTTAGAACACCCCTCTTTGACGCGATGGTGAGCCTGGCCGAACGGCGCAAGGTCTCTTTCCACACGCCCGGCCATAAGAGCGGGAAGGGTATCTCCACACGCTTCCGAAAGTTTGTAGGCCCCAAGATCTTTTCCATCGACCTCACCACCTTGGACGAGGTGGACTCGCTGCACAAACCCAAGGGGGTCATCAAGGAGGCCCAGGAGCTGGCCGCCAAGGCTTACGGCGCCGATCGGTCCTACTTCCTGGTGAATGGAACGACAGTGGGTAATCATGCGATGATCCTGGCCACCTGTGACCCCGGCGACAGCGTACTGGTGGCCAGGAATGCCCACAAATCGGTCCTGGCCGCCCTGATTTTGGGCGGGGCACATCCCATCTTTTTCCCTTCCCAACTGACCGAGCATCTCCGGATCACCATGAACGTGACCTTTGAAGAGACCCGTCGAGCAATCGTTGATCATCCTGAGGCCAAGGTCCTTTTTCTGACCAGTCCGAACTATTATGGCGTTTGCACTGACCTTCAAAAGATCATCCCATATGCCCACGAAAAGGGCTTCACCGTTTTGGTGGATGAGGCACACGGCCCTCACCTCAAGTTCCACCCGGGGTTGCCGACCTCAGCCCTGGAGGCTGGCGCGGACCTCTGTGTGCAGAGTACGCACAAGATCATCGGTGGGATGACCCAGGCCTCGATGCTGCACGCCCGTGGAGCCCGGATCAACCTGACCATGCTCTCCAATGTCTTGCGATTCGTCCAAACCACCAGTCCTTCTTACATCCTGATGGCCTCGCTGGATCTGGCCAGGATGCAGATGGCCACAGAGGGAGAAAAACTCCTGGATAAGGCCATCAAACTGGCTGAAGAGGCCAGAACCCGGATTAACCAGATCCCGGGCCTGTTCTGCTTTGGCAAGGAAATGATAAAGGACACCCTTTTTGCAAAGATGGCAGATCTGGACGTGACCAAGCTCACCATCTCGGTCTCTGACCTGGGCCTCACCGGCTTTCAGGTCTCACAGATGCTCAACAACAAATACAACATTCAGGTCGAGATGGCCGATCCATACCACATTTTGGTCATCGTGAGCATCGGGGACCGCCGGGATGATCTCCTGCGGCTGGTGGAGGCCCTTCGAGAGATTTCCAATGACCACTTCCGTCAGGGGCCCAAAAACCTCTTCCAGGAGGTCGGCTTTCCTGTTTTTGGCAACCAGACGGCCTTGACACCCAGGGAGGCCTTCTTTGCCGATACCCAGTATGTGGAGCTTGAAAAATCAGTGGAGGCGATCAGCTCAGAGATTGTGACCGTCTACCCGCCAGGTGTCCCAGTCCTGGTCCCAGGCGAGGTGATCTCCAAAGAGGCGGTGGAATACCTTCAGAAGATGCTCAAGCTGGGCGCAACCGTGGATGGGCTGGATGAGACGAACACACTCATTGGAATTGTAAAGCGCTAACAACCCTGAACGGTGAGAAGGGACCAGATGCAAGACCGCAGGAAGAGAGACAACCGAGGCGTACTGGGCTAGGTACGTTGAGGAAGCCGACCGACCGAGAACGCAGCAGATGGTTCCTTCTCAACGGATCAGGATCCGTCC
>DATECO010000290.1:0-10700 GCA_035286865.1 Nitrospiria bacterium
TGTTGACGATACGCCCGACCAGGTCGTAATGGGAGGCCTGGGTGATTTCTACCGGCAAAAAATCGCCCGGTTGTGCCTCACCCTCATTAATATAGACCCCCCCATCGATCTCTGGGGCATGGCCGGCCGTCCTCCCCACCAGAAGCAGATCGGTCTCAGAAGAGGGTCCCTCCACAAACACATTCTGGATCGTTCCAATCAGCTCTGAATTTTTCTTAAGAGAGATCCTGGCCTGAAGTTTCAGCAAACGGCCCCTCCGCTCTTCCTTCACGGACTCTGAGATCGGATCACCCAGCGGATAGGCGGATGTCCCTTCTTCAGGAGAGTAGGTAAAGACCCCCACGCGATCAAACTGGGTCTCTTGGACAAAGTCATAGAGTCGCTTAAATTGCCGTTCTGTCTCTCCAGGAAATCCTACAATAAAGGTGGTGCGAAGAACCAGACCGGCGATGTTTCTTCTCAGTCTGTCAAGTAAGGTGTGGATTTCGTGGCTATTTCCTCCCCGGTTCATTCGATGCAGGAGGTCATCATCAATATGTTGTAAAGGGAGATCCACATAACTGCAAATCTTCTCCTCCGAAGCCATCAACTCCATCAGCCCCTCCGGAAACCGGTGGGGGTAGAGATAAAGGAGCCGAATCCACCGGATACCCTCAATCCGCACCAGTCGCTGGAGGAGGTGGATCAACTCACCCCTTCGACCCCGGTCCATGCCGTAACTGCTCATGTCTTGGGCGATAAGGTTCACCTCTTTCACGCCCTCGTCAGCCAGACGCTCCACTTCTTCTACAACGGAACTCACCGGACGACTCTGCAGATTACCACGTATCGCTGGAATGATGCAAAACGAACAGGTGCGGTGACACCCCTCCGAGACCTTCACATACGCCCACTGCCGCGGGCCGATTCGAAGCCTTGGCGTCTCGGTCCCATACAGAAAGGTGGGAGAACCGGTCCACCGGACGGGCACCGATCTCGGATCATTCTGCCGACCTACCAACAACCAGCACAGATCTGCGATCTTCGGGAAATCTCCAGTTCCCACAATCGCATCCAGCTCGGGAAGTTCTTTGAGAAGCTCGTCCCTATATCGCTGAGTCAGACATCCGGTTGCAATTAAGGCCTTGCACCGACCCGTCTTTTTGAGTTCTCCCAATTCGATGATGGTGTCGATTGACTCCTGCTTGGCCCTGTCGATAAAACCACAGGTATTCACGATCAGGATCTCGGCCTTATCTTCTTCACGCGTCAGCTCAAATCCAGATCGCACTAAGGTCCCGAGCATCACCTCCGAATCGATCTGATTCTTGGGACATCCCAGGCTGACAAATCCTATTTTGATAGGCTCCTTCATTGCTCATACCCTACTCGATGGCCATCAGCCTTGTCAAGTGATCGATCCGTAGGGGTCTCCTTTAGCTCCTCAGTGGAATTTAGCAGAAATATATGATAAAGATGTTGCCACGATGACCTCTGATCTGTTTATCCTGGTTCCCTTCTTTCTAGGAACGGCCTTGGTGTACTCCTCCGTGGGACACGGTGGGGCGTCGGCCTATCTGGCCATCCTGGTCCTGGCCGGATTTCCCCGGGAGGCGATTGCGCCTACTGTTCTTGCACTCAATATCCTCGTCACCCTCCTGGGAACCCTCACCTACTATCGAGCCGGCTATTTTGATCTCCGGCTGCTCTTCCCCTTTATCCTCACCTCCATTCCTGCTGCGTTTCTTGGAGGCTCAATACAGGTATCGGAGAAGACATTCTCAGCCATCCTAGGATTGACCCTGCTGGCGGCTGCTTTACGATTTCTGATTTTCTCAAAACCCATCATGGGCAGGCAGGTCTTCTCGCCCATGGTGCTCTTCGGCATAGGGCTGCCATTAGGTTTCGGTCTTGGATTTCTGGCGGGCCTCGTCGGGATCGGTGGGGGAATCTTTTTGAGCCCCCTGCTTTTGCTCATGGGATGGGCAGACGCCAAGAAAACGGCGGCCATTTCGGCAGGATTTATCTTCCTGAACTCATTGAGCGGCCTGACCGCCCACATCCTCAGGCAAACACCGGATTGGTCCCAGCTATTCGTATTGGCCGTCGCAGTCCTGATCGGAGGAGGGATAGGTTCCTATGTTGGGGCCTTCAGGCTGCTACCCTTGACGCTTCAGCGACTCCTGGGAGTGGTACTCCTTATTGCCTCCGCCAAGATGATCAAGGATCTATTATAGGGGCTTGCGTCGCCCCCTCCACCGGCAAAGCCGGACGGAGCCTCCCCCTCTCGCTCTCCGCCCCAGGCGGATCGCTGGGTAGATCAGATCAATTTTATTTCGATACGGGCCGTATAGCGATCCCGTGGGGATCACTCTTGGACTCTTTGGATTGATCACCGATTGGGATGGTATATTTGAGCTTTCCGGATTTTCCCCCTCGCTTGAGTTTGATTACACCGACCGAGGGCTTAGTCCCTGCAATATCATGGGTCCCGGTGGCGGGATTGGGACCTCTGAGGGTGGCAAACAGCCATTTCCCATCTGGGGAGAGATCGATTAGGTCTGGGGCATCCCCGAGCCCCTCCACCACCCGAATCACCTTATAGGAAGACGTGTCCACTACAGTGGCATTGTCTGTATTACGGTTGAGGACCCAAAGGTATTTACCACTCCCCGTGAGCATCACACCGTGCGCATCCTTGCCCTTTTCGGTCAGATCCATCGACTTAATCAGGCTGTCGCTGAATGTGTCAAAAACATAAAGTTGCCCGCTCTTGAGCGTCCCTGAATTTACATACATCTTGGACCCATCGGGGTTCCGGATTGTCCCGCATCCATTGGGGGCAATAGTGGACTTCGGAAATGCGGCTAAGACAGAGAGGGGCTCCTCGGGATTTTTGGGGGTTTTGACCACAGCAAGCCCACCGCCTCTCAGCGTCACATAGGCCTTGGAGCCGTCTGAGGTAAACATAAGACATATTGGAGCATTGTCCGGAAAGGCATTGGGATCGGCAAACTTGCTGTCAGCTGCCAGATCAATTATCCTTGAAGCTTTATATTGATCAGTGGAATATTCGGTCAGGATCTCGGTGAGCTTCTTATCATTCTGGTTGGCCACTAAGATTCGCTTTCCATCCGGTGAAGGGATAGCGGCATGGGCCTGCTGGCCGGTATCCTCATTAAACACCACCTTTCGATCCGCGGCCCGCATGATATAGACATGGCCCGAGGCTACATTGGCAATAATGGCATGCGTGTAGCCAGGGCTAAAAAGGATCATATGGGGCTTTGCCCCACCATGCGGGGATAGGTCAATTATTTCTGGTGAAGCCTTAAGGTTATTTCCCTGGAAGATATAAAGCTTGTTCATCCCCTGATCCAAGACCCATACTTCAAATTCCCCTGCACGAAGTTCTGGGCTGGCTGTCAGTAGAAGCAGTATTGTAAACAAAGTAACTAAGGTTGCCCACCGGAACATAGCTCGTTTCCTCCTCGATGATTTGATTTAAGATCCTACTTCATCTTCCTAATGTAGAACCAGTACAGCCCGTTTTCCTCTCGGCTTTCGAGCAGTTGATGGCCTGTCTTCTTTGACCAGGCCTTCATATCCGGGATTGAGCCAGGATCCGTGGCCACCATCTCCAGGATCTGCCCCAGCATCATCGCATCAATAGCCTTCTTAGTCTTCAGGACAGGCAGGGGACAGTTCAGCCCCTTGCAGTCCAATTTTTGATCCACATTGAATTGTACGGTCATCGCGCTTTCCCCCTCCAGCGGATTTTACACCTCAACTAAAGTTCCGATCAAGTTACCACACCACGGTCCGGTCGTGGTCAAGGATCATCTGGCAGATCTGCTCATAATCTATTATATGTGGGGGCCCCTGCGGTGTCCCCTTCGGTCCATCCTCCGACCTGCCTGCCGGCAGGCAGGTGCCCCGTGGCCCCCCACCGGCCAAGCCAGACGTTACCCCGCGGGCTTGAAGATCCTGTGTATTAATATAGACGGGGACCGGCACTGCAGGATGACCCAGAACCGCGTCCTGAATCAAAAGAACACTCACCGAATGTCCTTTCCCGCCAGCCGAGGACTCAGAACAAATCTCCGCCTCCGCCAAGTGATCGTTTCTCTTTCTGAGGACATGCAGTGTCTTCACGGTTTCTTTACCTTAAAAACAAATCACCACGTCAGCATCTTGGATAACTTCCAACGCCCCCTGTCGATCAATAGGCTCCACATCTTTGCGCAATAAAGGCAAGGCCCAGGCTTCGACGGCGTCCTTTTCCACCCACTGTCGGATCTTCATCCCCTCAAAAAACTCGATAGACTGCCGAATCCCTGGCTGCGCGATCACCTCCGGCCTTAATTCCAGGGCACTGTAAGCCCCCTCCTCCATATATAAAACTGCCACCTGGTGATCCGAGAGGGTCAGGCCCAAGGCCATTCGCAGGGCCTCACTGGTTTTCACCATCGTCAGGGGGGCGTGCCGTATCATCACCACTACTCTCTTCATCAGAACACGCAGAGCGCGATGCGATCTCCCCATCTACCTCAGGTGAATGCTGGGGGATCATAGCGCCAAAATACCAATAGAGATTTTATTCCACTCGAGCCAAAGTAATCCCGACTCAACCGTGGATTCTTTATTTCAATTGAAGGCCAGGAACCGGTCAGAGCGTTCCACAATTTGGGACAGCTCATACTGGCTGGAGAACTCTACCCCCTCCAGGAAATGTTCCTGCCCTAATCCTCTGGCCTCGGCCGTCACGGCGCAGAGATAGACCTTAGCGCCCTGGGCGATGAGCTGATCTAGATTGGCAAATAGGCGATTCCTGGATTGATTCTTGACCGCATTGTAGACACCATCATCCATGAGGAAAATCTGTACACCATGTCCGGCCCCCAAAAAAGTGGAAGATAACTGGCCCACCGTGTAGGTATTTTCATGCTCAGGGCTGCTCGTCAAGAGAATACCAATCTGCATCTTAATTTTTCATCTTAAGCCCTGTTAAGCCTTATTGTCAAGGTTTGCCGCTGAGCCGGATAAGCGAGGATCAGTCCGCCTTAGGCGGATTGCCTGTCCGAGCGCAAGGCCGGGCCTCTGGCTCTGCCAGGGACGGGCGGGGTGTGGGGGCATTGAGAGCGAAGCGAACAGGCCCCCACATCAAAATGGCGTGGGGGCATCGGAGGACCTTTATCTCTAGTTCCGCACGGGCCCCCACAATCTCATTAACGTATCCAGGTTTCGGCGATCATCCCCTTCTTGCTCCTTGGGAGTCTCCAGGATCATGGGGATCCTTTGGAGCTCCGGGTGGCGAATGATGGCCCTGAAACCCTCAAGCCCGATCTTTCCCTTTCCGATATGCTCATGCCGGTCCACGTGGCAGTTAAGGCCCTTCTTGGAATCATTGACATGGAGGAGTTTGATACGATCGAGTCCAACAGTCTCTTTTATCTCTTTCACCCAGGCCTTCACCCCCGCCCGGTGAGAGATATCATACCCGGCCGCGAAGGCATGGCAGGTATCCAGGCAGAGGCCGAGCCATGAAATATTTCCTAATCGGGTCAGGATCTCGGCCAGTTCTTCCAACCTGCACCCGATATCCCCCTTCTCACCGGCCGTGTTTTCCAGGAGGAGTTGAGTCCGCACCGTGCCGGTCTTCATCCTTCCCAGTGCCTCTACGACCCGGGCGATGCCAAACCCCGTGCCCTGCTGGGCATTGCTCCCAACGTGCACCACCAGATAATCTGCCCCCAATTGATCGCCACGCTGTAACTCTTCCTCCAGGGCCAAGATGGATCTTTCAAAAAGGGTATCCTCGGTCGCCGCAAGGTTGATCAAATAGGACGCATGAATAATCAACGGGGAGATTCCGGCCTTTTCGCGGCCCTTCCTGAACAGTTCAATCTCCGAAGGATCTAAAGGGCCCGTGTTCCAGCCACGCGGATTTCTGGAAAAGATCTGCATCGTACCGCAGTGAAGCGATTTGGCTCGATCCACGGCATGAGAGAGTTTTCCCGCAATGGAGACATGAACACCTAAACAGATTGTGGATAAGAGGCGCTTACGGCGAAAATCAAATGTGCCCACCTTACACCTTGAAGATATGGTGACAGGAATGGCAGGTCGCCAGGAAAAAGCAGTCTTGGTCTGCAAGATCGCACCGGAAGGTGATTTCTACTTCCTTTTTCCTACAAGCAGGGCACCCAGACTGTTTAATTTTTCTGTCACTCTCGATCTGGGTTTCAGCAAGGTGTAAAGTCGTCTCGTTGAGCTCAAAGAGGTATCCGCAATCTCGGCACTGGGCCGCAAACAAACACATCTTGCCCCCGAAGGTACATCGCAGCGAAAGTTCCATTTTGTGCTTTTGACAGCCCGGACACCCGGCTTGATTTAATTCATTCTCGACCAATTCAAAAACCGTCATGGTATCCCCCTTTGATTTTTTTTAATGATCATCCCCAGTTCGAACCCCTCTCAGAACCGATAACTTACCGTGGTGAGCGCCGTAAAATCTGCTGCTGCCCCAAAATCAGGTTTATTGAAATTCTCGATTCCGAAGAGCTGCCAGAGGACATGGGGCCTGAGTGTATAGCCAAATCCAAACGCCACCTCGCTTACAAAGCGATCCAGAGCATTCACCCCGGTTGAATGAAAAGGGCTGGTGTAAAAATCTATCTGAGTCAACCAGGAAAACCTAGGTGACCAGATCCACTCCACGGCCACGATTGTGGTGGAAATGGGATTCAGCGTAAAACCCGTATCGAGGAAATGACCCATTGGAAACACCACGCCCTGATTGAGATAGACTATCAGCCTGCGGTGAATCTCTTTTTGCATACCGAACCCCAGGCCCAGATCCACTTTTCCGCTCCCGAACATTAAGTCCTTCCTGCCGGTCGGCAGCTTAATCGCCCCACGTAATGAAAGGGACGGCCATTTGGTCGTCTCCCTCCATGCCAAGAACTTACCCTGAAGGATGATATCCCCCAGGCCGAAATCCCCCCGTTCTCCTGAGACAAGTATCTCCCCATTACGGGTGATTGAGTACCCCCCGAAGGAGCCCCGGGTAAACTCGACGCGATTGGGGCTGAACCTGGAAACGGCCTCTTCAACACTGATTATAAATGGATCCAGAATACCCTTATCCCGGTATAGAATAGGTATCTCTACTTGCCCCTCCACCCGGTTTGTGATCCCATTCTTCAGGATAAAGGCAAATCTGAAAGTCTCAAATTTTAAGACTGCCTCTACATTGGGGTCGCCATGTATCTCAGTGATGATGACGCTGCTCTCCACTACCTCCATCCTAACCTGGGATCTCCCTGCGGGCAGAACCGTAGCCTCTTCACCAGGCATGGCCAAGAACATCAACTGGATCGGGTTAAAATTCCTGGCCGGCAATGGTCCTTTGGCTCGGGAAAAGTCTGATGCCCATGAGGCGCCAGCAGGCATAAGCGCCATGATCACTCCCAAGCCTAACACCCAGGTCCTTGCTTTCTTCCTCAATGAAATTCTTGCCCCACCTCAGACACCCTAATTGGTTGCAGCCGGAGGAGCAGCCATCGGACCATTCTGTTCATCAAGGCCAGGATAGATCGCAGTGGGCGCAAGTCCGGGAAGGGAGAGATCCTCAAAAGGCTCCTCGGCCTGCCATACATACTCAGGTTCTAGGAGCGGCCCGTAATGCCACGGCAAAGGAAGGGGAAAAGTGGCAATATCATACAGGCCGGCCGAGGTCCTGGCAAAGCTCATCCCAATCCCCCCCAGGATCCCTTGTACCACCCCAGTGACGAATGGACCCTTGGTTGTTCCAAGATACACCTGCTTGGGCATCTCCACCCAGCCGGTGAAGGTATTGGTTACCCCACGGATGAATTTTTGCACGATCTGTACACCAGTATTGTTATATGTGGGAGCCTGTGTGGATAAGGCCAAAACAGGTCCTCCAGTGCCAACATCCCTTGCGGCGCCATCGTGGGTATCTGCAGAGGATACGGCGGTGCCGACCAAAATTACGCTGAAGAAGATCACCCCAAGTGCTATTTTCCCTATTTCTTGCATAGGATCCTTGCCTCTCTCTTATCTATTTTAATACAATTATACAAAATGAGTAGATCGGGACCCTGAAACGCATAGCCATTTTTCTCCTCATATTGGGCAGATGATCTGCCCCAGCCGCTCCGAGAGCTTAAGATTCTCACTGTAATCCACGGGCACATCGATGACCGCCGGCATTTTCTGCCGGAAGGCCTGTTCTAATATCGGGATAAGCTGTGAGGCCTTCTCCACGCGATATCCCTTTGCGCCGAAGGAATCTGCAAACCTTACAAAATCCGGGTTGCCAAAGGTCACTCCGGCTTCTCTTCCGAACTTTTTGATCTGCTTCCATTGGACCAGGCCGTAACCCTCATCCCTGAAGATCAGGGCCACTATCGGGGTCTTCAAACGGCAGGCTGTTTCCAGTTCCTGGGCATTCATGAGAAACCCACCATCCCCGCAAACAGCCAGCACTCTCCTCTCTGGATAAATCAGCTTTGCTGCGATTGCGCCGGGTAAGGCAATCCCCATGGCTGCAAAACCGTTCGAGATGATGCAGGTGTTGGGTTGGGAGACGGGATACATCCTGGCAATCCAGATCTTGTGGGCCCCTACATCGCTGATGAGCAGATCCTGCTCTCCCATGAAGCTGCGGACATCGTGTAGAATGCGCTGGGGCTTCATAGGAAATCCGGAATCATGGGCATGCTCCATCAACTCATTCAGGATATAACTTCGCAGCGTCTTAGAGTCGGGCCTCTCCTTCCGATGCCTCACCTCCGGACCCAAAAGCTCTAAGGTCTCCCGGATATCGGCCACGATCTCCACTTCTGTTTTATAATGACTGTCGATCTCGCTGGGTGTAAAATCAATATGAATGATCCTCTTGTCACCTGCGGGATTCCAGTACTTCGGGTCATATTCCACAATATCATATCCCACCGCGATGATTAGGTCGGCCTTATCAAATCCGAACGAGACGTAGTCATGCGCTTGGAGACCGATCGTGAGCAAGGATAATTCGGAATCCCACGGGACCACCCCTTTCCCCATGAAGGTATGGGCCACCGGAATTCCTGTTTTTTCGGAAAATATGCGAAGCTCGCCGGAGGCTATTCCGCGGATGACCCCATTACCGGCCAGAAGGATGGGCCATTCCGACTCTTCGATCAATCTAGCAGCTGCCTTCAGCGCTTCCCGATCGGGGGAAGGTCTGCGTACAGGAACTACCGGGAAGGGTTTGCCTGTGACCTCCTCCCCTGCTATATCCTCTGGCAGTTCGATGTGACAGGCCCCAGGTTTCTCGGTCTGTGCAATTTTGAAGGCCTTTCTGACAATCTCCGGAATCAGACCGGCCTTCTCTACGCGGGCATTCCACTTCGTGATCGAACGAAACATCCCGACGACATCGATATACTGATGGGACTCCTTGTGGATCCGATCCATGCCAGCCTGACCTGTAATGGCCACGAGGGGGGCTCGGTCCAGATAGGCATCCGCGATGCCGGTGACCAAATTTGCCGCACCTGGACCCAGGGTAGAAAGACAGACACCCGCTCGTCCAGTCAGTCGGCCGTAAACATCTGCCATGAAGGCCGCACCTTGTTCATGCCGGGTGGATACAAATTTGATGCGGCTGGAAATCAAAGAGTCCAGGATATCTAAGGTCTCCTCTCCCGGAAGCCCGAACACATATTCGACCCCTTCATTCTCCAGGCATCGTACCAACAAGTCAGAGGCCTTCATCCCTTCCTCCTTTTAATTTCACCAGCTATCTATGATTATACACACCCTTCGGGAATTCTTAAAGTCGGGTTTAAGATGATAGAACCAGGCAAGGTGAGGGAATCAGCGCAATCTGATAGGTCACTGCGTTTGTCTGGATATCGTCAGACGGTCCTGCCCTTTTTAGGGAGATGGATGGCCTGACCGTGAGTATCCTCAAAGGCCTCCATTAGGGCCTCAGAGAGAGTGGGATGGGCATGTACCACGCGGCCGATATCAGCGGCCTTCGCCCCAAGACTCATCGCAGTGGCTGCCTCGTGGATGAGGTCTGTGGCATGAGGACCAATAATATGAACACCCAAGATCTTATCGCTATGCGCATCAGACACGACCTTGATCATACCGGTAATCTCTCCAATCACATGAGACTTGGCCAGTCCCCTGAAATGAAATCGCCCAATCCGCAACGAATGGCCTTTAGCAATGGCCTGCTGTTCCGTCAAACCCACACTGCCGATCTCAGGGATCGTAAAAATACCGGCGGGGATAATGCTGTAGTCCATTTTATCCGCCTCAGGCGGACTGTCACCCAGTCCCAGGACGTGTCCTACTGCTACGATTCCTTCCCTGGAGGCCTTATGGGCCAGCATGGGAGGTCCTACGACATCTCCAATTGCATAAATCCCGGGAACAGTGGTTTCCATATATTCATTGACCTGGATCTGGCCCTTGGACCCCAGGCGAATGCCGACCTCCTCCAGGCCCAGCCCCTGTGGGTTGAATGTCCTGCCGATGGTGATGAGGGCCTGATCGGCCTGTATTTCCTGGCCATCCGAGAGCCGTGCCACCACCTCACCTCCGCCTGATCCTCCGCCTGAGGCGGATAAGGCGGAGGACTGGACCCGATGCATAGTGTCGATGCGGCAGTTACAAAGGAGTGAGATTTTATCCTTCTT
>DATECO010000291.1:0-5302 GCA_035286865.1 Nitrospiria bacterium
GAAGAAGTCCAGAATGCTGAGCTTCCCTTGAGCATCGCGGCTTAAGGCCTCATAGCCTAAGATCTCATCGGATCGGATATCCACCACGGGCTGAAACACCACATTAATGGAATGCTCATCGAGTTGGTACTCTTCCTCCCCGATGTGGATCTTATCTCCCCCCTTCTTGGCAATATAAAGGGCCCGATCCGCCAGACGGATCAGGTTATCCACACTGCCCCCATGTTCAGGGTAGAGGGCCACCCCGATGCTTAAATCCAGATCCAGTTTGGCCTGCTCGCTGATTGTGCGTATTGCCTTCCGAATGCGCTCCCCTGCAATTAAAACTCCTTCTCGAGTGGTATCATATAAAACCACCACGATCTCGTCTCCCCCCCAACGGAAGACCAAATCCGCCCCCCGGGTGGCTTCCTGGATCCCCTGGGCCACTGCCTTCAACACCTCATCCCCGGCATGATGGCCCCGGGTATCATTAACGGATTTAAAACGATCCAGGTCACAGAGTAAAATGGCCAAAGTGTGCCCGTTTCGATCGGCCCGGGCGATTTCTTCTACCATCCGGTAGTTGAAATATCGTCGATTATAAAGGTCGGTGAGGCTATCACGAATTGCCTGCTTTTCTAAGGCCTCTTCTGCCCGCTTACGCTCAGTGATGTCGCGTAAGACCACAGTAAAGATATTCTTACCCTCTTCTTCAAGTTTTGAAATCGAGGCCTCAGCCGGAAACTCCTCGCCGTTCTTCCTACGCCCATAGATTCCGCCGCGCTCTCCCATCCGGCGGGAAATCGTCGCCGAACTGGCAAATCCAGCAATATGGGCTCGATGAAGGGTCTGAACCTTTTCTGGGAGAAGAATATCGAGTGATTGACCCACGACTTCGTCTTGAGAATAGCCAAAGATCTGCTCAGCCCCTTTGTTGAAAATGATAATCCGCTGTGTTTCGTCAATGGAGATAACCGCTTCATTAGCAATATCCAAAATGCCGCCAAACCGGGCCTCGCTCTTAAGCAGGGCTCTCTGCCACTTGCGCAGGATTCCTAAAACGGCAAGCCAGGCAAATAGCAATACTGGAAGGACAATGATCACCGTGACGATGGACAAGAAGACCTTCTTTCGCTCCCAGGAGAGCAGGGCGTCCGCCTGATCCTTGAGCATGGCGCTGAACCGTGCCATACCTTCAGCATAAATTTGCTTTTGTCTCTCATATTCCTTGCTCGTGAGAAGCGCACGGGCTTCCTTGGGCCGGTCCTGGCGGACCAAGGCAAAGACCAGGTTTTCCATTTGCATCAATTTGGTGTGGGCAGTATCCGTTTGGGCTAGGGCCTCTCGGCCGGACGGGGCTAGATCCTTCGCTCTCTGGATTGCGGCGTCCAGTTGCGGCTCGAAGCTTCGATAGCGCTGCTCCCACCGCAGGTCTCCAGTGGCCGCTGCCATCCAGGCAGACATGGTTAATACCTCATCGAGGTAAGTAATGACTCCTCGCAGATCCTGAACCAAGAGATGCGGAGACGATGCCTTACCAAATTGATCCATTCCCTTGGCATAAACCTGTTTCTGCACCTCATATTCCTCACTGAACAGAACAGTGCTTGCTTCCTCGAGGCGGCCCTGGCGGACCAAGCTGAATGCCAGATGTTCCATCTGTACTAACTTAATATTGGCGGCATCCGTCTGGGCAACAGCTTCTTTGCTAATGGGTGCGAGAGCGATGGCCTGCTTGATTGTGGCGTCCAGTTGCGGCTCCAAGTTGCGATAGCGCTCCTCCCACCGGAGATCCCCAGTTACTGCTGCCATTCGGGCAGACATAGTCAACACCTCGTCCAGATAAACAATCTCACTCCTGAGTTCCTGAAGCCGAAAATCCTGCTCCTGGGTCATTTGAGTGGTATGAAACGAACGGTACGTATTTCCGCCTAACACCAGCAGTACAAAGCCTGTGACGACCAAAGCGGCTGCATAGAATTGGATGGGAAAATGCCCGCTCAATTCCTTTTCCTTGCGCGTCATGGCCAATTCAACCTTTCACTTAAGTCTAATTTCCCACTTTCATTGAGGTCTGGAAGGAAGTGCAGCGAGGGTCAGACCAAACATTTTCTGCCAAGGATCAGTATCTGGAATCACGCCATTTTCAAGTATAGCAGCTAAGCATATACCGTCAAGGAAGCTTGGGGTTGAAAAACCCCCAATCCGCCTGACGCGGATAAGGCAATCGCAGTGTGATTTGCGTGCCCTGATTAATTGTGGAATAAATCGGAGGATGGGTATGGAGTTACTTCACAAACGGACGGAACTTCTCAAAGAGATCGAGAAGTTTTTCTCTGTAATACTCGACATTCTCATCGGGGTGTCGGGGGTCCCACTGGGAAGCCAGTTTACAGGCCTCAAAGACCTTCACCTTTTTGTTGTTTCCCGAGACGTAATAGGAGATTTGATCTCCGGCCTGATATCTTCGTTCTGATCCGCCTGAGGCGGAGGACAAGGCCAGCTCGTAGGCCGCCGAGGCATTCCGCTTCTTGCCTTTGACCTTTTCGGCATATACGGCGGGGGACTCTTGCAGGGTTTCGGTCTTGACGAACATCTTTTTATTCCAGTGATGGTGTGTCAGATCGTTCAGGTACTGATCCAGAAGGGACTGGAGCTTCTCTGGCTGACCGGCCAGAAGCAGGAAAATCGCCTCTTCGATAAACCTTCGCTGGAAGAGCTCAAGACCTCTGGACTTTAAGCCCGATCCCTTAATGATCACTCGGTCCTCCTCGTCCAGGAGGGCGTAGTTCTTAATCTTATAACTGAACATGGCCTTATATCGGCCCGCCAACTCTAAGTGAATGCCCTGAGGCAGTGTGCTTGAGAGCGCCTCGATGATGGCCTCCTCCTGTTCCACCCCCAGCCCCTCCGGTGGTTTAAAATAGATACCGTCCGTATCGATCTCAATCACCTGGCAATTATGATCACCCAGCCATTGGACCATCCCCGTGATGAGGTCCCGCCCCTTCTGGGTCACGCTTTCGGCCTGGTCAAAATCCGCAAAATGCCCGTAGCCGAATCCCAGGTAGCCATAAAAGGAGTTGATCAGGATCTTGAAGGTGGACTGGAGGGCCTGATAGTACCTTGCCTCCGCGGGCGAGGTGGAGGTCCTGGCACGTTCCTTGGCTTGAATGCGAAACGCCTTCAGGTCCTTTAAAAGTGATGGGAAAATCCCCAGCACATCCCCTTTGGGGAAATAGCCAAAGGTCAGCATGATGGAGGGGTAAAGAGACTGGACATCGCAGTGAAGTACCCGGCGGATCACACCCTGAGAGAAGATGTCGGTGTAACCCCCCGCAAAGTCACGGGCTGCGGGAGGCTTGGGGATGGATTGCCCAGCGGCAAGGTATTCCCGAAGGAAGAGTGAATCGATCTTGGTGGCATTGCCCCTCACAATAGTGTTCTGAAAGGAGTAAGGAAAGATCTGAGTCTGGGTGAAAAAGCTCTGGCAGAGGATTTCGCTAATGGCCCTCGTCTCCCGGACATCATCCAGGGCATACCGGAGCAGACTGTCCATATCATGTTCATAATACCAGTTAATCCTCTCGGGTTCGATGTAGGTCCTGTCTGGAGAGACCACTTGAAAGTACCGGGCCACCTCTTTGAGGCCATAGCTCTCCAGGCTGCGGGCCGAGACGTCATACATCTGGGCCAGCAACCAGGTGTCCACCACATGCCGACCATGGACCTCAAACTTGGTGTAGGTAATAGCCCGCTCCGCAATCTGGAGCCGGGAGGGGTGTGACTGTAACCTGCTCCCATCCCGGCCCAGGTTCAGTGCGACGTTATAGCGCTTTGCCCTGGCCGCAAGGTACTCAAGATCGAAATTAAAAATATTATGGCCCTCGATGACATCTGGATCTCGTCGCATAATCTCATCGACCATCTCCAGGAGCATCTCTTCCTCCGTCTTCCCCTGGCCTGAAATCACCCGCTCCCAACCCCGGTTATCGGACATGGAGATGGCGATGATGCGGTCCTCGGCCCTCTGGGGGTTTGAAAATTCGAAACCCGGGGCACAGAATGTTTCAATATCGAGTTGCAACCTGACCAGATCATCAAAGATCATGCCCTTGAATAGGGTCCGGCCGGTGAGTAGTAAATACTGTTGGACGGGATCATTCAGAAAATAAAAAGGGGCGTCTAAAGCCCTTGTCGTCAACCCGGTGGTCTTTGATAAGAATTTAATGAGGGACTGCAGATCATTCCAAGAGGGGACTGCCACGAGGTTACGATAGTAGCCCTCCCCTTTTAAAGCCCGTGCTTCGTGTTCTCCCTCCCATCCGCCTGAGGCGGATTTGAGAAGGCGCAGATCCTCCAGCAGGAGGAAAGGGGTGAAGGCAGAGACAATTTTCTCAATACGATCTCCCTCGCGGCGATAGAGCTGGGCCTTTCGACCTTCATGTATCTCAACCGCCACAATCGAGGGGGTGGGATCACGCCCGAAAAGGATAGGGTTTTGCTCCATTTAATCCACAATAAACTCACCACCATCCACCCCGATCACATTGCCCGTGATCCAGCCACAATCGGGGTGGGAAAGTTGAGCAACCGCTGCGGCCACATCGTGAGGTGTGGTCAGACGTCCACCAGGATTCCGCTTGCTGGCCATCTCAATCATCTCTTCATGGCCAGGGATTTTTCGCAGTGCCGGTGTATCCGTCACCCCTGCCCGGATGGCATTTGCCGCAATCCCCAGAGGTCCAAGCTCCAGCGAAAGCTGCCGGATATGGGACTCCAGGGCGGCCTTGGCCGCCGAGACGGCACCATAGGTCTTCCAGACACGCTGGCCACCGGCACTGGTCATCGCAAAAACTCGGCTGCCCTTGGCCAGGAGGCCTCGGGCGATCAAGTCCTGGACCCAATAAACCAGGCTATTGGCCATCACATCCAGGGTCATCTCCATCTGGGCCTTCGTGATGGCCTCGCCCGGGGATCGGGCGATTAAGGGTTTGAGCGTTCCAAAAGCCAGAGAATGCAGAAATACCCGGATGAATTTTGGCTCGCGCTCTTCATTGAGGCGCTTCTGGATCGCATCGATCACCTCACGCCGCTTTTCTTCATCCGCCGCATTGACATTGAAAAAAATGGCCTCCCGCCCCTTGCCCCTGATGGACTGAACGATCCGCTCCACATTGGACAAGGTCGCACGGCGGTCCAGGTGGACACCGAAGATGCCCATCCCGGCCTCCGTCAGCTCTAGCGCACAGGCCTCACCAAACCCGCTGGAGGCCCCCAGGATCAGTGCCCACTCGTTTTCTAAGCCTCGACTCTTTTC
>DATECO010000292.1:0-4777 GCA_035286865.1 Nitrospiria bacterium
TAAGGCTATTGAGGTTCGCGGCAACAAGAAAATCGACAAATTTGCCATCCTGGCCAAGATCAAGTCCAAGGAGGAGCAAGCTCTCAATCAGGAGCAGCTACGCGAAGACCTCAAGGCGATTTATCAGATGGGTTTTTTTGAGGATGTCATGGTTTCCACTGAGGAGTTAGAGGGCGGGGTTCGGGTCGTCTTTGCAGTGATGGAAACACCCTTCCTGATCGAGATCCAATTTAGTGGGAATGAAAAAATCGAGACCGAAACCTTGAAGGACAAGATTACACTCAAGACACAGACTTTTGTGGACCGACAGCAGGTCAAGGAAAATGCAGAAAAGTTGCGGGAACATTACGAAAAGGAGGGCTACTTTGAGGTTCGGGTGATCCCGTTTCTAAAAGCTGTTGAAGAGGATAAGGTGACTCTAACCTTTTTCATCAAGGAGGGCAGCCAGGCCAAGATCAGGCGTATTCTTTTTGAAGGGCGCCATGCCCTCCCGGCTCGCGAGTTGAGAAAAGAGATTGAGACCCGCCAATATTTCTGGTTGACCTCCTGGCTTACCTCATCGGGTATCTATAAGAAAGAAATCCTGGAACAGGATGTGGAGCGTATCAAAGAACTGTATCTCGATCAAGGTTATTTGCAAGTACAGGTAGGGACCCCGCGAGTGGTGCTTTCACAGGGCAAGCAATGGTTTGATATCATTTTTCCCATCGTCGAGGGGGAACAGTTTCGGGTGCGTGCCATCGAATTTAGTGGAAATACTCTATTTACTGCTGAGCAACTCCGGCCCTTTTTGAAACTCAAGGGAGGGGAGGTTCTCAAAAGAAATCTCCTTCATGAGAGTGTTCGGTTCATAACGGATGAATACGGGGAAAAGGGTTATATATTTACCCAGGTGATTCCCCGGCTGAATCCGGATCCATTGACCCAAGCTGTGGATGTAGTACTGGAGGTCAGAGAGCAGGGGCCGGTAACGGTTCGGCGGATCAATATCCTGGGCAATGAGAAGACACGGGATAAAGTGATCCGTCGGGAATTGCGCGTTAATGAGCAAGAAGTGATCAACACTCAATCCCTCAAGCGAAGCTTTCAGCGCCTCAATAACCTGAATTTCTTTGAGAGTGTCGAGATCGTGCCACAGGAGGTAAAACCTGATGTGGTGGACCTAAACGTCAGGATTAAGGAGAAACCTACCGGCACATTTAGCGTAGGGGGAGGATACAGCTCAGTGGATCGCCTCGTGGCACTGGTGGAAATTACCCAAGGCAACCTCTTCGGGCGCGGGCAACTGCTCCGGGGGAGGCTGGAGACTGGAAGGCGCCGTACCACGTACAGTCTGACCTTCCGGGAGCCTTATCTTTTAGACTATCCAGTGGCGGGGACAACCGATCTCTTTGACCAGGAGCGAAATTTTAACTCCTACAAGGAGGGCCGAAGGGGAGGGAGTATTGTTCTCTCGAAGGCCTTTAATGAATATGTGGATGCAAGTGTGGGTTACACCCTGGAGAGTCTTCGGGTCTTCGAAACCCCGCGTGTTGATGAGATGGTAGGGATGATGGACCTAAACGGGGATGGTGTGATCGAGTCGTCAGCGTGCACTGCAGCAACCCTCATCTGCAATCAGGAGAAATTAGGTCGGACAACCACCAGCAGTGTTTCGATGTCAGTGGCCCGGGATACGCGTGACTTTTTCTTTGATCCACGTCAGGGCTCCCGCAATGCTATTTCATATGAACATGCAGGGACCTTTATGGGGGGCGGCAATGATTACTACAAAGTGATCCTGGATTCAAGCCGGTACTTTCCGTTGTGGTTGGATACCGTTGTTTCCGTGCATGGCCGGCTGGGATATGCCCAGGGCATGCGCGGAAAGGAGTTACCCCAGGGTGAGCGTTTTTACGTGGGGGGGCTGAACTCGATACGGGGTTTTGATTTCGGAAGGGCTGGACCCGTTGAGAATGGAGATGTGGTCGGGGGCAATAAGCAGCTGATTTTTAATGCTGAATATCTCTTTCCCATTCTGGCCGAGGCCAAGATCAAGGGGGTGCTCTTTTTTGATGCAGGCCGGGGCTTTAACAACGCGGAGCGCATTGATCTGGTTAGCCCTCGCCTCCGATATGGTGCCGGCTTTGGGATCCGGCTCCTATTGCCGATCGGGCCCATTCGGCTGGAGTGGGGCAAAAATCTCGACCCCGAGCTAGGGGAGAAGAGCGGGTTTCTGCCGGAATTTAGTATTGGAACGTTGTTTTAGGACAAAGGAGGGGGAACTGGAAGATGATAAGGGTCATTCAGCTGTTGATCCTGATATTTTCTTTAATGGTGGGCTATCGAGAGGGGATGAGCCTCGCTGAGGCCGGGGATTCGCTCAAGATTGGATATATTGATGCTCAGAGGGTCTTGGATAATACTAAACTTGGGAAAAAGGCCAAGGCCAACCTGGAAGAATATGTGAAGAGTCGTGAAAAGGTCTTGGAGCTTGAGCGAAAAGATTTGAAGGAATTGGAAGAAGCTCTGGCCAAACAGAGTGCCCTTCTGAGCCTTGAGGCGAGGAAAGATAAGCAGGAGGAGTATCAGAGCAAGCTTGAACAGTTTCAAAAAAAGGTTTTGGATCTAAACCGTGAGGTCCAGGATAAGCAACTGGAATTGATCAAAGGATTTCGAAGGGAACTTGAGGATATTGTGAAAAAGATCGCAGAGAAGGATGGGTATGCCTTTGTCCTGGATAAAGACAGCGTGAGCGGCAACATCCTTTATGCCAAGGAGAGCTTTGATTTAACGAACCTGGCAATCGCTGAATTGGACAAAGCTGCAAAGTGAGGAACGTTAATCGCTATTCGTTAAACGTTAAACGTGAAAGAACGAATAACGTATAGCAAATAACGTATAACGGAATTTTGCTATGGAGGTGCGTTTAAAACAACTTGCCGATCTGGTGAAGGGTGAGGTCAGAGGGGAGACCCAGCTTGTGATTACAGGGGTGGCCGGGGTCCGTGAGGCCAGGCCAGGAGAAATCACCTTTCTGGCTAATCCAAAGTACGCCTCTGATCTATCAAAGACACAGGCGTCTGCTGTGATTCTGGGGCGAGGTTGTCCAGAGGAACTGCTCCATACCCTGGAAACCGGTAAGGTGTCTTTGGTGCTGGTGGAAGAACCCTATTTTGCCTTTTCCCAGATCGTCCGGTTTTTCCATGCCCAGCCCTATCGTGCCTTGGGGATCAGCCCCCTGGCCTCTATAGGGAAGGGCGTAAAGCTTGGTAAAGATCTCTCCATCCATCCTTTTGTCAGAATAGAGGAGCATGCCCAGATCGGAGATCGGGTGACTCTCTATCCGGGGACGTTCATCGGGGAGGAAACCGAGATCGGGGAGGACTGTCTGATTTATCCCAATGTCACGATTCGCGAAAAGATCAGAATTGGGAAACGAGTGATCCTTCACAGCGGAACGGTGATCGGCAGCGATGGATTTGGATTTGCTACGCGAGAGGGCAAGCACCATAAAATCCTTCAGGTGGGAACAGTGGAGGTCGAGGACGATGTGGAGCTGGGGGCCAATGTGACGGTAGACCGTGCGGCTCTTGGAAAAACCGTAATCAAACGCGGCACCAAGGTGGATAATCTGGTCCAGATCGCCCATAATGTGGTGATTGGTGAGGACTGCCTGATCGTGGCCCAGGCCGGTATTTCCGGGAGCACGGAACTGGGTCACCATGTCATCTTAGCCGGCCAGGTCGGCGTGGTGGGTCATCTGAAAATCGGTGAGGGGGCCAGGGTAGGGGCCCAGTCTGGGGTAGCCCAGGATCTTGCATCAGGGGAGACCGTATCGGGTTCACCCACGATGCCCCATCGAAAGTGGCTCCGAGTTCAGGCGGCGCTGCCGGGCCTGCCTGAAATGAAAAAGCAAATCAGGGAATTAGAAAAAAAGATTCAGGCCTTGGAGGAAATCTTAAACAGGAAAGAAGGAAACTCATGATGGACACCAGGGAGATCCAGGAGATCTTGCCCCACCGTTATCCCTTCCTACTGGTGGATCGCATCCTTGAGCTTGAAGTCGGCAAGCGCATTATCGGGACCAAGAATGTCACCATCAATGAGCCATTTTTTCAGGGGCATTTCCCTGGCTATCCGATCATGCCCGGTGTGTTGATCATTGAGGCGATGGCCCAGGTGGGTGGACTCCTCGCATTTAAATCCAGCAAGGTGAGCGCCAATCAGCTTGTCTTTTTTCTCGGGATAGACAAAGCTAAATTTCGCAAGCCTGTCTATCCCGGCGATCAATTAAAGTTGGTCCTGGAGGTTTTGCAGGAACGTCCACCCTTTTGGCGGATGAAAGGATGGGCGTATGTGGGAGAGGAGTTGGTCTGCGAGGCTGAGCTCAAGGCGATGATTGGTGAACGGGAGGCTTACAGCAAAGGGGGAGAAACCATTTGACCGAGATCCATCAGACAGCCATCGTCCATCCGAAGGCCGAGATCGACCGAAATGTCGTGATCGGCCCTTATTCATTTATCGGGGAGAAGGTCAAGATCGGCAAGGGGACGAAGATTGGCACCCATGTCGTTATTGAGGGCTGGACCGAGATTGGTGAGGACTGCACCTTTTTTCATATGGCCTCCGTAGGGACGATTCCCCAAGATCTCAAATTTTCAGGAGAGCAAACGAGACTCAGGATTGGTCGAGGCAATACCTTCCGGGAGTTTGTGACTTTAAACTGTGGTACGAGGGCGGGTGGTGGGGAGACCATCATCGGGGATCATAATTTCCTGATGGCCTATGCCCATGT